>JANOEG010000676.1:0-11846 GCA_031413095.1 Burkholderiales bacterium
GCGATCGTGCCGCCCGGCCCTGACAGTGCGCCGTCGTGCGCCGCGCCATCGATGCCCAGCGCCATGCCGGAGACGACCGCGAGGCCGGCTTGCGACAGGTGCTTGGCAAAAGCGCGTGCGTTGTCGGTTCCTTGCGCTGTCGGGTTGCGGCTGCCGACGATCGCGATCGACACGGCGTGCAGCAGCTCGATGCGACCCTGTGCATACAGCAGGAGCGGCGGGTCGGCGGTTTCGAGCAGCGCAGACGGATACGCCGCGTCGCCGAGTGCGATGACGTGCCGCGACGCATCGCCGTCGAGCCAGGCTCGTGTGGCGGCGAGTTGCTCTTCGTGTCGCGGCGGCGGCTCTTTCAGCGCTGATGCTGCCTCGGCGCCCAGCAGTTCATTGCGCGTCGCAGGAGGGGTATCGAACACGCCTTGCGGCGATCCACAGGCGGCGAGCAAACGGCGGGCTGACGTGCGGCCAACGCCCGGCGTGCGCAGCAAGCGCAGCCAGGCATCGAGATCTTCGGGGGCGGCCAACCGCGGACCGCGAAAGCTCAGGGCTGCGAAAAGCGGTCGCCGGCGCGCACCGGCTGCTGGACTTGCAGCAGGAGCGCGTAGGACACACGTTCGAAGGTGCGGAAGACGAACATCAGGCCGTGCCGCTCGTCGGGCAGCTTGATGGCCTCCGGGCGTGCGTTGGTGCGGTCGATCACGCGCTCGCCGTCGCGCAGCACGGCCAGCACGTGGCCGCGCTCGAGGCCATCGCGCGTGCCGCGATTGATGGCGACCACCTGGTTCTGACCGGCGATCAGGGCGTCACCGTAGACCTGTACGACCTGGCCGCCGATCGGCTGCGACGGCGCGCGCGGTGTGAAGCTGGAGAAGTCTCGCGAAGGCACCGCCGCCAGGCGATCGCCGACGCCGACTTCTTCTTTCACGCTGAGGATCTCGAACGTGGCTGGGACCGGCAGGTTGGTGCTGGTGCTGCCGCGCGTGAACACGTTGGTGATGTCCTTGTCGGCCGCCACGTCAGCCGTGCCCGCCTCGCGCACATAGGCCGCGGTGCCGACAAAGCGCGCTTCGTAGCCCAAAATTTCCTTGGTCGTCGGATCGATCAGCGGCGTGGCTTGGCGGAACAGACGCCAGTCGGCAATGCCACCCAGATCGCCACGCACATAGGCGCGGTCGCCGCGGCCCATCAGCACACGGCTTTCAGGCGCGGCGACGATGCGCGGGGCATTGGCCAGCTCGTTGTCGTTGAGAACCACGGCTTCGTTCAGGAAGGGCGCGATGAGGTTCAGCGGGATCGTCGGGATCGCTCCGTCACCCACGTCCTGCGCACGAGCGCGTGGCGACAGCTTGACGGTGCCGTCTGGCAGGCTGCCGTCGGCCATGCGCAAGCGCGCGCGGCCGCCCGACTTGTCCAGCACCAGCAACTGGCCCGGGTAGATCAGATGCGGGTTCTTGATCTGGTCGAGGTTCATGCCCCAGAGCTGCGGCCAGCGCCACGGGCTTTTCAGGAACAGCTTGGAGATGTCCCACAGCGTGTCACCGCGCTTGACGGTGTGGCTGTCGGGCGCGTTGGGCGAGAGGTCTTCGATCGGCACGCCGGCCTGCGCCGTTTGTTGCGCCGTGCTGCGCTGCTGCGGCGTGATCGGATAGTTCTGCGCGACGGCGCTGCCGCAGGCCAAGGCCAGCGCACTGGCGATCAATGAAGTGGCGTGGCGCTGAACGTGGCGTCGGATCATGATGATGGGGGCTCCCGGGGCCGCAGCGCTGTTGTTTGAGACAATCCAGCCGCGTTTTTCAGGTCTTCGAGCCATTGGCCGGCGGCTCTTCACCGTGTCGGCACAATGCTCACTTGGTTTGGCAGATTCTGCCCCTAAAGCCTTGATGCCGCAACGAAACTGCCCCCTGGGCAGGACCGGCGCGGCGCCTCTGTGTCACCTTTCACGAATCATGTCGCTACTGTCGATCCTGCGCTACCCCGACCCGCGTCTGCACACCGTTGCCAAGCCTGTGGCGGCCGTGGACGAGCGCATCCGCCGCCTGGTCGATGACATGCTGGAGACCATGTATGCCAACGATGGCATCGGCCTGGCGGCCACGCAGGTCGATGTGCACGAGCGCGTCCTCGTGATGGACACGTCAGAGGCGCGCGATGCGCCGCGGGTGCTGATCAACCCCGAACTGATTGCGCAAAGTGACGAGATGATGGTCGGCGAAGAAGGTTGTTTGTCGGTGCCGCAGATCTACGACAAGGTGCCACGCCATGCCCGCATCACGGTGCGAGCGCTTGGCCGCGACGGGCTGGTGCAGGAGTTCGGCGCCGAGGGCCTCGAAGCGGTCTGCGTGCAGCACGAGATGGACCACCTGCAGGGCAAGGTCTTCGTCGAGTACCTGAGCCCGCTCAAGCGCGACCGCATCAAGACCAAGATGTTGAAGACGTCGCGCGAGGACCAGGCGCCGCACGCCGAGACTGCGAAGCGGTTCTGAGTGGCTGCCTTGCGTGTCGCCTTTGCCGGCACGCCGGAGTTCGCTGCGGTGGCGCTGCGCGCCCTGATCGAAGCGCGGTTCGAGGTGCCGCTGGTGTTGACGCAGCCCGATCGGCCTGCTGGCCGCGGCTTGAAGCTGCACGCCTCGCCGGTCAAGGAACTAGCGCAGCAACACCACATCCCGTTGGCGCAACCGCGAAGCCTGAAGGCAGACGGCAAGTTTCCCGAAGACGCTGCGGCTGCGCGGGCGGCACTCGAGGCGGCGCGGCCCGACGTGATGGTGGTTGCGGCCTACGGCCTCATCCTGCCGCCGTGGGCGTTGGCGTTGCCGCGCCTGGGCTGTCTCAACATCCACGCCTCGCTGCTGCCGCGCTGGCGAGGCGCGGCGCCGATCCACCGTGCGATCGAAGCCGGTGACACGCAGACCGGCATCACGATCATGCAGATGGACGCTGGGCTGGATACCGGCGATATGCTGCGCGTTGAGTCGCTGCCGATCGCGCCTGGTGACACCACGGCAGCGCTGCACGACAAGCTGGCCGCACTCGGCGGTCGTCTGATCGTCGAGGCACTCGAAGCAGCGGCCTCCGGCGGCCTCGCGCCGCGCCGCCAGCCCGAAGCCGGCGTGACCTATGCCCACAAGATCGACAAGGCCGAAGCGCGCATCGATTGGCAACAACCGGCGGCACAGATCGAGCGCCGCATCCGCGCCTTCGATCCGCAGCCCGGCTCCCATTTCGAGCACGAGGGCGAGCTGCTCAAGGTCTGGCGAGCACAGGTCGTTGGCGGTTTCGGTGGCGAGCCCGGCGCGTGCCGGATCGACCCCCGCGGTTTTGCAGTAGCCTGCGGCGATGGGGCGGCGCTCGATCTGCTCGAACTGCAGCGGCCGGGTGGCCGCCGTCAACCGGTGGCGGCGTTTCTCGCCGCGCGCCGGGCCTGAAAGCGGCCGCTCAAGCCGGCGGCAGCCGCGCCGATAACCTTGGCACCACCCCTCCATCCACTGCCATGTTGCGCCGCGCCCTCGCCATTGTCTTGCTCGCCATGCCGCCTCTGTTGGCCGGCTGTGAATTGTTCGGTGGCGAGTCAGCCGAGGCCGTTGCCGTGCGCAAGGAAGCAGAAGGCAAAGCGGTCGGCGGCGCTTGCCGCCATGCCGCGCGCGCCATCGAGGACTGCTTTGCGCTCAACAAGCGCGCCGACAAGGCGGCGGTGTTCGCCGGCTGGCGCGAGATGAACGACTACATGCGCGACAACAAGGTCGAGGCGGTCACGCCGCAAGCCGGCCCCGCGCCTGCAGAGACGTCTGCCAAAGCCGACGCGCCTGCGGCCTCGGAAGAGGCGGCCAAGGTCAAGCCCGCCAAGCCCAAGAAGTCGGACTCCTGAGGCCAGCGAGCTTGGCGCGTGCTGCGGCGCCATCCGTCAGCGGCCGTAATTCCTCTTGAGCGCGATGCAGCGGGGCGGCACACTCGCCAGCCCTACAACACGCACAGGAGTGCCCTGACATGACCGTCGCTCGCATCACCGAAATTTCCAGCGTCAGCAAGAAGAGCTTCGAAGACGCCGTCGCCCAGGGCGTGGCGCGCGCCAATAAAACGCTGAAGAACGTCAAGGGCGCCTGGATCAAGGACCAGGAGGTGATGGTCGAGAAGGGCAAGGTGTCCGGCTACAAGGTGATCCTGAAAGTCACCTTCGTGCTCGCGGACTGACCACCCCGGGAGCGGGCGACCCGCGATCGCTGCTTCGCTCATGCGGGGACAATCTCCGCATGACTTCAACCGACGCGGCGCTCGCGCCACTGTGGCGCCACCCCGAGTTCGCTCGCGGTGCGCGCGAGATGACCGGCACCGCGCTGGGCATCGGCGCCTGGGGCTTGGTCACCGGCGTGGCCATGGCCAAGAGCGGCCTGCCGCTGCCGCTGGCGATGCTGATGTCGGTCATCGTCTTTGCCGGCAGCGCGCAATTGGCCGCCTTGCCACTGCTCGTCAGCGGTGCGCCGCTGTGGGTCATCTGGGCCACGGCGCTATGCATCAACATGCGTTTCGCGATCTTCAGCGCCGGCTGGCGGCGCTACTTCGGCGCCTTGCCGCGCGGAGCGCGCTTGCGCATGGCCTACTTCGCCGCCGATCTCAACTACGCACTGTTCCTGCGCCGCTTTCCCGAGCCGAGACCCGCGCCTGAGCAGGTGCCGTACTTCTGGGGTGGCGTGGCTTGCAACTGGACGGCGTGGCAGGTGCCGTCGCTGGTCGGCCTGCTGCTGGCCGATCGCATCCCAACGTCTTGGGGCCTCGGGTTCGCCGGCACGCTGGCGCTGCTCGGCATCACGTATTCGATGCTGCACGATCGTTCGACCTGGATTGCTGCCGCGGTGGCGGCGTGCGCAGCGGTGGCGGCGTATGCGTTGCCGCTCAAGCTCAACATCGTGGTGGCGATTGCCGCGGCGGTGGCGATCGGCCTGCTGATCGATCACAACACGCCGTCGCGCGCGGAGGTGATGGAGGACAAGACATGACGATGCTCGAAGGCATCATCGCCATTCTGGGACTGGCCGTGATCACGCTGCTGACGCGCGGCTTGTTCCTCATTCCCGAGCGCGAGGTGCCGCTGCCGGCGTGGCTGCAGCAGGGCTTGCGCTACGCCCCTTTGGCGGCGTTGGTGGCGGTTGTGGCGCCCGAGGTCGTGTTGACGCAGGGCCAACTGATCACGACGTGGATGGACGCGAGGCTGCCGGCCGCCGCCGTGGCCACGGCGTACTTCTTCTGGCGGCGCGACATCCTCGGTACGATCCTGTCCGGCACGGCAGTCTTGCTCGTGCTCAAGTTGGTCTTTGCTTGGTGACGACGAGCCCCTCGGCCGCAGCGCGGCCACTCCCCCGAGGGGAGGCCCGGGCCGACGCTTGGGAGCGGCCCGGCGCTGGCCCGGGTGGTGTTCCTAGAATGCGCGCATGAACATCCTTCGCTTCTCAGACCTCGCGGCGCAAGGCCGCGTCCGTGGCCAGCGCGTCTTCATCCGCGCCGATCTCAACGTGCCGCAGAACGACAGCGGCAAGATCACCGAGGACACACGCATTCGCGCCTCGGTGCCGTGCATCCAGATGGCGCTCGATGCCGGCGCCGCGGTGATGGTGACCTCGCACCTCGGCCGACCGACCGAAGGTGAGTGGAAGCCTGCCGATTCACTGGCGCCGGTGGCCGCGCGATTGGGTGAACTGCTGGGCCGCAGCGTGCCGCTCAAAGCCAACTGGCTCGATGGCGTGGACGTGAAGCCCGGCGACGTGGTGCTGCTCGAGAACTGCCGCGTCAACAAGGGCGAGAAGAAGAACGACGAAGCGCTGGCGAAGAAGATGGCCGCGCTGTGCGACATCTTCGTGCACGACGCGTTCGGCACCGCGCACCGCGCGGAGGCGTCGACCTACGGCATCGCGCAGTTTGCGAAGGTGGCCTGCGCCGGTCCGCTGCTCGCCGCCGAGATCGACGCCATCATGAAAGCGCTGGCGCAGCCGAAGCGGCCGCTGGTGGCCATCGTCGCGGGTTCGAAAGTCAGCACCAAGCTGACCATCCTGCAAAGCCTGGCCAGCAAGGTCGACGGCCTGGTCGTCGGCGGTGGCATCGCCAACACCTTCATGCTCGCGGCCGGATTGCCGATCGGCAAGAGCCTGGCCGAGGCCGATCTGGTGGGCGACGCGAAGGCCGTGATCGAAGCGATGAAGGCGCGCGGCGCGGCGGTGCCGATCCCGACCGACGTGGTCTGCGCGAAGAAGTTTGCCGCCGACGCGCCGGCCACAGACAAAGCGGCAAAAGACGTGGCCGACGACGACCTGATTCTCGACATCGGTCCGCAGACCGCGGCCGTGATCGCCGCACAGTTGAAGGCCGCCGGCACCATCGTCTGGAACGGCCCTGTGGGCGTCTTCGAGTTCGATGCCTTCGCCAAGGGCACCGAGACGATCGCGCGTGCAATTGCCGACAGCAGCGCGTTCTCGATCGCCGGTGGCGGCGACACGCTGGCAGCGATCGCCAAGTACGGCATCGAAAAGGACATCGGCTACATCTCCACTGGCGGCGGCGCGTTTCTCGAAGTGCTGGAAGGGAAAACACTACCGGCCTTCGAGATCCTTTCGAAGCGCGCAAACGGCTAGATCGGGCGTACGCTCTGCTCCATAAAAGGAGACAGAGCCATGGAACGCAAGCCGCTGACGACCGCGGAGCAGGCCCTCGCCGACGCCGCCTTCGACTACCACCGCTCGCCGACGCGCGGCAAGATTTCGATCACGCCGACCAAGCCGCTGGCCAACCAGCGCGACTTGTCGCTGGCGTATTCGCCCGGCGTTGCCTACCCTTGTCTGGCGATCCAGGCCGACCCGAGCCTGGCTGCCGACTACACCTCGCGCGGCAACCTCGTCGGCGTCATCACCAACGGAACCGCAGTGCTCGGCCTGGGCAACATCGGACCGCTCGCCGCCAAGCCGGTGATGGAAGGCAAGGGCTGCCTGTTCAAGAAGTTCGCCGGCATCGACGTCTTCGACATCGAACTCGCCGAGAACGACCCTGACAAATTGATCGAGCACATCGCGGCGCTGGAGCCGACGCTGGGCGGCATCAACCTCGAAGACATCAAGGCGCCGGAGTGCTTCTACATCGAGAAGAAGCTGAAGGAGCGGCTGAAGATCCCCGTCTTTCACGACGACCAGCATGGCACCGCGATCATCTCCGGCGCCGCGCTGCTGAACGGGCTTGAATTGGTCGGCAAGGAGCTCGGCAAGATCAAGCTCGTCTCCTCGGGCGCAGGCGCGGCGGCGATCGCCTGCCTCGACGTCATGGTCGGCCTGGGCATCAAGCAGGAAAACATCTTCGTCGTCGATTCTCGCGGCGTGATCCAGCACGAGCGCGAGGACGCGCGCAACGGCAAGTTGGACGAGAGCAAGCAGCGCTACTGCCAGAAGACCTCCGCGCGCACGCTGGGCGATGTGATGAAGGACTGCGATGTCTTCCTCGGCTGCTCGACCGCCGGCGTGCTGACGCCCGAGATGGTCAAGACGATGGCGACGCAGCCGATCATCCTGGCGCTGGCCAACCCAGAGCCCGAGATCCGGCCTGAACTCGCCAAAGGCGCGCGGCCCGATTGCATTGTTGCCACCGGACGCAGCGACTATCCGAACCAGGTCAACAACGTTCTGTGCTTCCCGTACATCTTCCGTGGCGCGCTCGACTGCGGCGCAACGCGCATCACCGAAGCGATGAAGCTGGCCTGCGTGCGCGAGATCGCGGCGCTGGCCAAGGCCGAGATCAGCGACGAGGTGGCCGCGGCGTATGCCGGGCAGGAACTCGCCTTCGGTCCCGAGTACATCATTCCCAAGCCGTTCGACTCGCGGCTGATCCTGCGCATCGCGCCAGCGGTGGCGCAAGCCGCCGCCGACAGCGGCGTGGCCACGCGGCCCATCGCCGACATGGACGCCTACCGTCAGTCGCTGACGCGCTTCGTTTACCAGACCGGCCTGGTGATGCGCCCGGTGTTCGCCGCCGCGAAAGCCAAGCCGGCGCGTGTGGTCTATGCCGAAGGCGAAGACGAGCGTGCGCTGCGCGCGGTGCAGGTCGTGCTCGACGAGGGCCTGGCCAAGCCGATTCTGATCGGCCGCCCGGCGGTGATCGAGTCACGCATCACTCGCGCGGGTCTGCGCATCCAGCCCGGCATTGACATCGAAATCGTCAACCCGGAAGACGACCCGCGCTACCGCGAATGCTGTGAGGACTACCAGCGGCTGCTTGGCCGCGAAGGCGTGACGCCGTCGATGGCGAAGGCGTCGCTGCGGCGCTCGACCGCATTGATCGCAGCGATGTTGATGCGCCGTGGCGATGCCGATGCGATGCTGTGCGGCCTTGTCGGCCGCTACGACGGCCATCTGCAGAATGTGCGCGACACCATCGGCCTGAAGCCCGGCGCGACCACCTTCGCGGCAATGAATGCGCTGTTGCTGGGCGAGCGCACGCTGTTCATCGCCGACACCTTCGTCAACGACGAGCCGAGCGCCGAGCAACTGGCCGAGATCGCCGCGATGGCCTGCGAAGAATTGCGCCGCTTCGGCATGACGCCGCGTGTGGCCTTCGTGTCGCATTCGATGTTCGGCTCTTCAGCGCGGCCGTCGGCGCAACGGATGCGCCGCGCCACGCAGTTGTTCAAGGCTCTACAACCTGGCACGTCGTGCGACGGCGAGATGCATGGTGATGCGGCGCTGTCGCAAGACATCCGCAGGAGCTTCCTGCCCGACAGCACGCTCGAGGGCGAAGCCAACCTATTGCTGCTGCCGAACATCGACGCCGCGAACATCTTGTTCAATGTGCTCAAGGTCACCTGCGGCCACGGCGTCACCGTCGGCCCGGTGTTGCTCGGCGCGGCGCGGCCGGTGCACATCCTGACGCCGTCATCGACGGTGCGGCGCATCGTCAACATGACGGCGCTCGCAGTAGCGGACGCCGCCGTGCTGAAGTAGTTGCAGCTATTGAGCGATGGGAGAGTCGTTCAGGATTTCAGCGTAGTTGAACATCGGCAACGGCGGCGGCAGCTTCAACTTTTCGGCCACGCTGATGCGGATCTGGTACGAGAAGCGCTTCAACGTCTCGATCGGCACCGTCTCGGCTGCCACCTTGCCCAGCAGGATCTGCTCGACCTTGTGTGCGGTGAATTGGCCGACGCTGTGATAGCGGCTGACGAGGCCCGACAGCGCGCCGGCTTGCATCAATTGCTCGGTCGAGGCGAAGGTCGGAAGGCCGACTTCCATTGCTGCCGGGATAATCACGTCCTGCGCCAGCGTGCCCAGAAAACTGTCCGGCGGCAGGTACAACCACTGTGAGCCGGCATCCTTCAGCTCGCGCACCAGCTCGGCCGCACCTTCGGCGGTGACCTTGCGTTGCGCATCCAGGCGGAAGGTCCGCGTGATGGTGTCGAAGTTGCGCTCACGGCCGAGCTTGCGGATCTCTTCCAGCACCACGACTGAGTTCTGCTCGGTCGGTGTGTACAGAACACCCAGCTTCTGGTAGGGCCGATAAGCGGCCATCGCCTGAATCTGCGCGGCGACCGGCGCGACGTGGATGACGCCGGTGACATTTTTTCGAATGCCGCCTTTCTCCGGAACGATCTTGGCCAGTGTCGGCGACGCCACCAGCGTGAACACCACCGGAATGTCGGTGATGTGTTTTGCTGGGTCGACTGCGTCGTAGGGGCCGAGCACGCCCAGCGTCACGGACGTGCCCCAGGTGTAGATGACGTCGGGCTTGGTGGCGCGGATCTCGTCGAGGAAGCCGGGCATGCGCGTCGCGTCGCGGTTCAGATCGCGGTAGGTGATCTGCACCGGAATCTTGCGCGAGGCGAAGTACTCCTCGAAGCCCTTTTCGACATCGGTCAAGCCGCGGAAGGTGATGGCGTAGATGCGCAACGGCCGCGTCGCACTGGCGGGGCGCTTGGCCGTGGCCGGCGCAACAGCTTGAGCCAGCACGGCAGGGGAGAGACCGGCGGCGATAGCGGCGGCCATCAACTGGCGGCGGGTGGTGAGCTTGTCCATGTTCGAAGGTCTTTCTCTACGATGCAGTAACGAGTGCAGCGCGCTCCGGCGCGCGCCGCGTGGCCATGATGAAAACCAGGCCACACAGCGCAACCGCGCTGCCCGTGGCGACAAATCCAGTGCGGTAGCCGAACGCCATCAACAGCACTGCGGCGAGCAGCGGCCCGAGCGCGTTGCCCAAGCGCTCGAGCAGCCGATAGACGCCATACACGGCGGGCTCGCCGATCGCGCTGACTTCTTGGTCGCAGTGCTCGCGCACCAGCGCGCTTTGCGCGGCGATCGACAGCGACTGGCCCAAGCCGATCAGGAACACGGCGGCGAAGATCCATCCCACTTGCTCACCGGCCATCAGCAGCAGAGTGCCGATGCCAGAGATCAGCAGCCCCGCGCCGACCAGCCATTCCATGCGTTCGCGTGTCGTCGCAAACGAGGCGGCCAGCGGCGCCACCACCACCATAACCACGCCGTAGAGCATCAGGATGCGGCCGACCACTGACTGTGTGCTGCCCAGTGACAACACATACAGCGGCACGAGATAGAAGCAGACGCCGGTCAGCAAGACCTTGGCCGGAATCGCGGCCAGGCCGGTCACGGTCATGAATCGCTTGTTGACCATCAGCGAGGCGATCTCGCGCAGGCTTGGCGGCTTGATCGCGCTTTGCGCTGCAGCAGCCTCTGCATCCCGCTCCGGCAGCAGGCGAATCGCGCCCATCGAGCCGAGGGCCAGCACGGCAGCCACGGCCATGGTCCAGCGCTCGCCGATGTTGTCGGCCAGGATGCCGCCGATCGACGGCCCGCACACCGTGGCCACCATGATCGCGCCGATGAACACGGCAAAACTCTTCGCCCGGTTGCCGTTGTTCGTGTGTTCGAGCACGTGGCCCTGCGCGGCCACGAAGACCAGGCCATAGCCGAGCGCGCACATCGAGCGCCACAGCAGCAGGTCGAGCACGCTGCCGGCAAAGGCGCTGGCAAGGAAACCGAACGCGGCGACGCAGGCGCCGACGGTCATGGCGTGGCGGTTGCCGACGCGCTGCGCATACGCGCCGAGGAACGGTTGGCCCAGGGCCACGATCAACATGAACAGCGCGATTGGCAGGCCGACGACGACTTCCGGCGCCAACCAAGGCAATCCGGGAACCGGCACCAGCAGGCTCTTGATGTAGCCGGGCAGGCTCTTGATGTAGCCGGGCAGGAATGGTCGGGTCAGCTCTTCGGCCAGGATGAAGACGAACAGCGGCGCACGGATCTTGGCCAGTTGGCCGTCGTCGCTGCGGGTCGCCGTGTCGGCGCTGCCAAAGCGGAAGCGTTGCGACAGCGCTTGCAGCCCGCCGTGTGCTGCCGCCAATCCGGGTGGACGCTCATGCGCCGGCACGCGCCGGCCGTGCTCGATGTCGCGCGCCAGCATCTCAAAGCCGGTGTTGACGCGAGCGCGCACGTCTTCGAGCAGATTCAGCAAGGCGTCGAAAGGCCCCGCAGGTCCGCGCGAGCGGATCGGTGTGAAGTCGCCCGAGGCGCCGCGTTCGATGGTGTCGCCGAGAGTCTTCAACGACGCTTCGAGCTTGCTGCCCGCCATGAAGTTGAGCAGCTCGAGCGTGAAGAACAAGGCGACGATCAACACCACCAGCACGTCGAACAGCATGTCCAGAACGATGCGATCCACGAAGCCCACGTCCACGCCAATGTGCAACATGCCCACTGACTGTTCCGCCCTGCGGATGGGCAAGCTCACCACGTACTGGCTGCCCAGGCGCGTGGCGCTCTCCGGCTGGCCCCTCGCGGTGGCCGGGGCCAGCACCTCGGGCTTGCGAAAGTGCG
>JANOEG010000677.1:0-8589 GCA_031413095.1 Burkholderiales bacterium
CCTTGAACGCGCCTTCGCGGCCGCCCTTGACGATGAAGGACACCACCGCACCGCCCTGCCCCGACTGTTGCGCCATCGCAAGCTTGTGCTGCGGATGCGATTCGAGGCTCGGGTGATAAACACGTTCGACGTTCGGCTGCGACTCCAACCAGCGAGCCATCACCAACGCACGCTCGCTTTGCGCGCGCACGCGAAGCGACAGCGTCTCCAGACCCTTCAGCACCACCCACGCGTTGAAAGGCGACAGGCTCATGCCGGCGCTGCGCATCGTCGGCACGAATTTCTCGTTGATCAGTGTTTCGGTGCCACACAGAGCACCCGCAATGACACGGCCCTGGCCGTCGAGGAACTTGGTGCCTGAGTGCATCACCACGTCGGCGCCGAGCTTGATCGGTTGCTGCAACGCCGGCGAGCAGAAGCAGTTGTCAACGCACAGCAGCGCAGCGGCCTTCTTCGCAATGCCCGCCAGCGCCGCGATGTCGCAGACCTCGGTCAGCGGGTTGGTCGGCGTCTCGGCGAACAGCAATTTGGTGTTCGGCTGAACCGCGGCGCGCCACTCGTCGACGTTCGACTGCGAAACGAACGTCGTCTGCACGCCGTACTTGGCAAAGTCCTGGAACAGTTTGATCGTCGAGCCGAACACTGACTGCGAACAGACCACGTGGTCGCCGCTCTTCAAGGTGCCCATGATCAGCAGCAGGATCGCCGCCATGCCGCTGGCGGTGCCGATCGCGGCTTCACTGCCTTCCATCGCCGCGAGCCGGCGCTCCATCATCGTCACTGTCGGGTTCGAGAAGCGCGAATAGACGAAGGCCTCTTCTTCGTTGGCAAAACGCGCAGCAGCGGTGGCGGCATCGGGGTGCACGAACGAACTGGTGAGGTACAGCGCTTCCGAGTTTTCGCCCCACAGCGACGGCGGCAGCCCTTCGCGCACGGCCAGCGTGTCCAGGCGCGCATCCGCCGGCAAGTCCACTTTCGGCAGCTTCTTCATGGGCCTTCCGCGCTTTGCAATGCCAGGCGGGAGCGCTCTTCGCCCTCTTCTTCGTCGAACTGCAAACGCCGCTGCGCTTCCATGGTTGCGAAGTCGACCTCGGTCACGTCGCCGGTGATGTAGCGGCCGTCGAAACAACTGGCCTCGAAACTTTCGAGCTTAGGGTTCAACGCGCCGACGACACGCTTCATCGCATCGACATCCTGGTAGATCAGCGCATCGGCGCCAATGAACTGGCGGATCTCTTCGACGCTGCGCGTGGCCGCGATCAGCTCTTCGCGCGTCGGCATGTCGATGCCATAGACATTCGGAAAGCGCACCGGCGGCGCGGCCGAGGCCATGTAGACCTTGTTGGCGCCGGCGTCGCGCGCCATCTGCACGATCTCCTTGCTGGTCGTGCCACGCACGATCGAGTCGTCGACCAGCAGCACGTTGCGGCCGCGGAACTCCTGCGGCATCGCGTTCAGCTTCTGGCGCACGCCTTTGCGCCGCACCGCCTGGCCCGGCATGATGAAGGTGCGGCCTACGTAGCGGTTCTTGACGAAGCCTTCGCGGTAGGGCTTGCCGAGTTTCTGCGCGAGCTGCATCGCACTCGGCCGGCTCGACTCGGGGATCGGAATGACGACGTCGATCGCGCTCGGCGGCATCGTGGAGATGACGCGCTGCGCCAGCGTCTCGCCCATGTTCAAGCGCGCTTGATAGACCGAGATGCCGTCCATCACCGAATCCGGCCGTGCGAGGTAAACGAACTCGAACATGCACGGATGCAGGCTCGGATTGGCGGCGCATTGACGCGCATGCAGGTGGCCTTCGAGATCGACAAACAAGGCCTCGCCCGGCGCCACGTCACGGACCAGTGTGTGGCCGGTGCCCTCGAGCGCGACGCTCTCACTGGCCACCATCACCTCGCCATCGGCCGCCGTGCCATAGGCCAGGGGCCGGATGCCGTACGGATCGCGAAACGCCAGCAAGCCATGGCCAGCGATCAGGGCGACCACGGCGTACGAACCTTTGAGACGCCGGTGCACGGCAGCAACCGCCTTGAAGACTTCGTCGGGCGTCAGCGGCAGATCCCGCGCGGCGAGTTCAAGTTCGTGCGCGAGGATGTTGAGCAACACCTCGGTGTCGCTGCCGGTGTTGATGTGGCGGCGGTCGATCTCGAACAGCTCGTCCTTCAGCGTGTGCGCATTGGTCAGGTTGCCGTTGTGCACCAGCACGATGCCGAACGGCGCGTTGACGTAGAACGGCTGCGCCTCTTCTTCGTTGTAGGCATTGCCGGCGGTCGGGTAGCGCACCTGTCCCAAGCCGACGTTGCCCGGCAGCGAGCGCATGTTGCGCGTGCGAAAAACATCGCGCACCATGCCGCGCGCCTTGTGCATGAAGCACTTGGTGCCCTGCATCGTGACGATGCCCGCCGCATCCTGGCCGCGATGCTGCAGCAGCAACAGCGCGTCGTAGAGGAGCTGGTTGACGGGTTGCTTGGAGAGGACGCCGACGATGCCGCACATGGTTCGCGTGTCCTAGGTTGAGGCTGCGGGCAACTGACGTGCGACGGCATCCGGCAGCACTGGCTTCAATCCCTGCAGCGCAGTGGCGAGCCAAGCCGCACCGCGTGATTGCTGCCATGCGATAGAGCGTTGCGCCGGCGACAGCATAACGACGGTCGCCACTGCGAGAAGCAGCACTGCGCCGCGCGCCAAGCCGAAGACACCACCGAGAACGCGATCCACCGGCTGCAGAGGCGTGGCGTGAATCAACAGGCGCACCAGACGCGAGACCAGCGCCCAAATGACCAGCGCGAGCACGAAGGTGGCGAAGAAGGCGACGCCGTGGTTGAGCGCACTGCCCGGCACACCGATCGGCACATACGCCGCAACGACGGGCGCGAACGCCTGCGCTGCAATGAAGGCCACGACCCAGCCGACGAGCGACAGCACTTCGAAAACGAGGCCGCGCCACAACCCGACAACGACTGAGATCGCAAGCACAGCGAGCAGCGCCCAATCGACCCAACCGAAAACAGGCAGGACCTCATTCATAGTGTCAGCACCGCGCCGCCCAGGCCGGCCGCTTTGGCCTGCGCCGCCGCTTTTTCTGCTTCTTCGCGCGATGCAAACGGCCCCACACGCACTCGCGTGCGCTGCCCGTCCGCCGTGCTGACGGTTTGCGTGAAGGTGGCGAGGCCGGCCTTCTCCGCTTTGCTGCGCGCATCACGCACCGCCGAGGCTTCGGCAAAGGCACCGATCTGCACGACGAAACGACCTGTAGCCGCCGCGGTGGGCGCAGCAGGTTTTGGGGGGGCTTCGGCCGCAGGTTTCGGCGCGGGCGCTGGCGCCGCAGCCACTGCTGGCTTGGCTGACACCACGGGCTCGCTGGCTTTCACCGACGGCGGCGCCGGTGCTTCCGCGGGCTTCGCCGCCACTGGCGTGGGCGCAGGCACGGCGCTGGGTGCGGCCGGTGTCGCGATCAGCGGCGCAGACGCTGCAGGCCTGGCCACCGGCTTCGGTGCTGGCAAGGCCAATGGCGCGGCACCATCGCGCGGCGGAATGACGATCGGAATATCGACCGGGATCGGCCGTGGCTGCGTTTCGAACAACAGCGGGAACGCGATCACGCCGATGCCGAGCAGCACCACGGCCCCGATCAAGCGCCGCTTGGCACGCGCCCGCGCTTGTTCGGCCTGTTCACCGGTCATCACGTTCGCAGACGCCGCCGCCGGTGTGGCCCCGGCGCTGTCGCGCTTGGTGAAGATGTCGAGCAGTCCCATGCGTGGCGTGTTGGTGTGGCGGCAGGCACGGTGGCCGCTGCCCGCTAGCCAGAGTGAATAGCGCCCAGCCGCGGCAGGCCGTCTTTGAGCACACCGCCCACCGTGAGGAATGAACCGAAGACCAAAATTCTATCAGCGGGGTCTGCGCGGCCCAGCGCCGCAGCCAGTGCACGCGACGGACCGGCGTGCGCGCTGATCTCGGCCTTCGGCTGCATATGGCGAACGATCTTGCCCAGCGTGTCGGCGCTGGCAGCGCGCGGGATCGGCAAATCGGTGCAGTACCAATGCTCCACGATCGGCGCCAGGCGTCGCACGACACCCTCCAGATCCTTGTCCTGCATCACGCCGAACACCGCGTGCGTGCGCGGGAAAAAACCCATCGCATCGAGGTTGGCCGCAAGCGCGGCGACGGAGTGCGGGTTGTGCGCGACGTCGAGCACCAGCGTCGGCTGGCCGGGCACGATCTGAAAGCGCCCCGGCAACTCCACCGTCGCCAGCCCTTGACGAATCGCTTGCGCCGAAATGGGCAGCCGCTCGCGCAAGGCTTCGAGCGCAGCCAGCACGCCGGCGGCATTCACCAGCTGGTTGGCGCCGCGCAGCGACGGATACGCCAAGCCGTTCAAGCGCTTGCCGCGCCCGGCCCAGTTCCACTGCTGGCGATCACCGCTGTGGTTGAAGTCGCGGCCAACGAGCCACAGGTCGGCGCCCACCGATTGCCCATACGCAGCGACGCTGGCCGGTGGCATCGGGTCGCTGACGATCGCCGGCCTGCCTTGGCGCATGACATGCGCCTTCTCGCGGCCGATGCTTTCGCGATCCGGCCCGAGGTACTCGGTGTGATCGAGATCGATGCTGGTGACGATCGCGCAATCGGTGTCGATCGCGTTGACCGCATCGAGCCGGCCGCCCAAACCCACTTCGAGGATCACCACGTCGAGCGGCTGCTGAGACAGGCAGCGCATGATCGCTAGCGTCGTGAACTCGAAGTACGTCAGCGTGGTGTTGCCGCGCGCCGCTTCGACCGCTGCGAAGTGCGGCAGCAGTTCGTCAGTCGCGACACTCGCTCCGTTCACGCGGCAGCGCTCTTCGAAATGAACCAGGTGCGGCTTGATGTACAGGCCGACACGGTAGCCGGCTGCGAGAGCTATCGACTCCAGCATGGCGCAGGTCGAGCCCTTGCCGTTGGTACCGGCCACGGTGATCACCGGGCAGTCGAAACACAAGCCGAGCCGGTCGCGCACGGCCAGCGTGCGCTCCAGCGTCATGTCGATCGTCTTCGGGTGCAGGCGCTCGCAGTGGGCGAGCCAGTCTTGCAAATTCACGCCACGGCGTCGGCGCTTTGGCGCTGCAACACAGCAAGCATGCGCGCGATAGCACCACGCAACTGCCGCCGGTCCATGATCATGTCGATCGCGCCCTTGGTCTGCAGGAACTCGCTGCGCTGGAAGCCTTCGGGCAGCTTCTCGCGCACCGTGTTCTCGATGACGCGTGGGCCGGCAAAGCCGATCAGCGCCTTCGGCTCACCGATCACCACGTCGCCCATGAAGGCAAAGCCGGCCGAGACGCCGCCCATCGTCGGGTCGGTGAGCACGCTGATGTAGGGCAGACGTGCCTTGGCCAAGCGCGTCAGCGAGGCGTTGGTCTTGGCCATCTGCAGCAGCGAGAACAAGCCTTCCTGCATGCGCGCGCCGCCGGTGGCGGTGAAGCAGACGAAAGGCACCTTCTGCTCGATCGCGGTTTCGACACCGCGCACGAAACGCTCGCCGACCACCGAGCCCATCGAGCCCCCCATGAAGTCGAATTCGAAGCAAGCCGTGACCAACGGAATCGTGTGCACCGCACCGCCAACGACGATCAGCGCATCCGTCTCGCCGGTGGCTTCGAGCGCGTCGCGCAAACGCTCAGGGTACTTCTTGCTGTCCTTGAACTTCAGCGGATCGACCGGCATCACCTCCTGGCCGATCTCGTAGCGGCCCTCGGGATCGAGGAAGGCGTCGAGCCGCTGTCGCGCGCCGATGCGATGGTGGTGGTCGCACTTCGGGCAGACGTTCAGGTTCTGGTCGAGGTCGGTCTTGTAAAGCACCGTCTCGCACGAGGGGCACTTGATCCACAGCCCTTCCGGGACCGTACGGCGCTCGCTCGGGTCGGTGGGTTGGATCTTGGGCGGAAGGAGTTTTTCGAGCCAGCTCATGACGTGTTCCTCGGGAGGTCCCTTTGACGTCGTCGTCAGTTCTTGTCGAGCGCCGTGCGAATCTCGGCCATGAAGGCCGCCGCCGCGCCAGCCACAGTATCGCGCTTTTGAGTCTCCATGATCTGCACCAGGCGCGAGCCGATCACGACGGCGTCGGCAAAACGTCCGATGGCCTGCGCCGTGGCGGCGTCGCGGATGCCGAAGCCCACGCCCACCGGCACGCTGACATGCTGGCGGATGCGCGGCAGCACCTGGGCCACGGCGTCGGTATCGAGGTGGCCGGCGCCGGTCACCCCTTTCAACGACACGTAGTACACGTAGCCGCTGGCAACGCGGCCGACCTCGGCCATACGGGCGTCGGTGGACGTCGGTGCGAGCAGGAAGATCGGGGCGAGCGATGCTGCTTTGAGCTGCGTTGCAAACGACACGGCTTCTTCCGGCGGGTAGTCCACGACGAGCACGCCATCGACACCGGCGCTTTTTGCATCGGCAATGAATCGCTCGATGCCGTAGCGCTCGATCGGGTTGGCATAGCCCATCAGCACGACCGGCGTGCTGGTGTTCTTCGCTCGAAACGCCTGCACGTAAGACAGCACCTGCGTCATGCCGATGCCCTTGGCCAGTGCCCGCTCCGACGCCTTCTGGATCACCGGCCCGTCGGCCATCGGGTCGGAGAAGGGCACACCGAGCTCGATCACGTCGGCACCGGCTGTGGCGAGCGCGAGCATCACGTCGGTGGTCGCCTCGGGAAACGGATCGCCGGCGCAGATGTACGGGATCAGCGCCGTGCGCTTGTCGCGCTTCAGCGCATCGAAAGTGCTTGCAATGCGGCTCATTGTTTTACTGCCTGACCTTTGCATGAAGGACGACAGTAGAACTCTGCACCGGAGATGTCGGCCACCGTGCCGATGTCCTTGTCGCCACGCCCAGACAGGTTCACTAGCAAGTGCTGATCCGATTTCATCGTCGCCGCGAGCTTCATCGCGTACGCGACAGCGTGACTCGACTCGAGCGCCGGAATGATGCCTTCGGTGCGGCACAGGCGATGGAACGCCGACATCGCCTCGTCGTCAGTGATGCTCACGTACTCGGCGCGGCCGATGTCTTTCAGGTACGCATGCTCCGGCCCGACGCCGGGATAGTCGAGACCCGCCGACACCGAATGCGTCTCGGTGATTTGCCCATTGGCGTCTTGCAGCAGGTAGGTGCGGTTGCCGTGCAGCACACCCGGCGAGCCGGCAGTCAGCGACGCGGCGTGCTTGCCCGTGGCAAGACCCTGCCCCGCGGCTTCGACACCGATGAGCCGCACCTTCTCATGCTCGATGTACGGGTAGAACAGCCCCATCGCATTGCTGCCCCCGCCGATGCAGGCGATCACCGCGTCGGGCTGACGACCGACCATCTCCGGCATCTGCACCAGACACTCGTCGCCGATCACGCGCTGGAAGTCACGCACCATCATCGGGTACGGGTGCGGCCCGGCAACCGTGCCAATGATGTAGAAGGTGTTCTCGACATTGGTCACCCAATCGCGCAGCGCTTCGTTGAGCGCGTCTTTCAGCGTCTTCGAGCCCGACTCGACGGGTACCACCTTCGCGCCGAGCAGGTGCATGCGATAAACGTTCGGAGACTGGCGCTTCACGTCTTCGCTGCCCATGTAGACGACGCACTCCATGCCGTAGCGCGCGGCGACGGTGGCACTGGCCACACCATGCTGTCCCGCGCCGGTTTCCGCGATCACACGCGGCTTGCCCATGCGCCGCGCCAGCAGCGCCTGGCCAATCGTGTTGTTGATCTTGTGCGCGCCGGTGTGGTTCAGGTCTTCGCGCTTCAAGAGAATCTGCGCGCCGCCGATCTCGCGCGACAGGCGCGCCGCGTGATAGATCGGGCTCGGCCGGCCGACGAAGTGCTTCAACTCGTTCTTGAACTCGGCGACGAACTCGGGGTCGCGCCGGTAGTGTTCGTAGGCGGCCTTCAGCTCGTCGAGCGCATGGATCAGCGTCTCGGCGACGAAGGTGCCGCCGTAAGGCCCGAAGTGCCCGCGCTCATCAGGTTGGTGATAGGCGGGCTGTTGGTCATGCAGCATGGAGTGCTTTCGATTCAGTTGGCTGCGTCCGCGAGCCGGGCATCGGCTTCGCGGACTGCTTCGCAGAACCGGCGAATCAGCGCGGCATCCTTGATGCCTTTGGCGCTTTCCACGCCGGAGCTCACGTCAACGGCAAACGGCCGGACGCGAAGCACCCCATCGATCACGTTGGCAGGATTCAACCCACCAGACAAAACGAGCCGAGAGGGAACGTCGGTTGGAAGCAGTGACCAATCGAAAACCTTGCCGCCGCCGCCGTAGCCCTCAACGTCAGCGTCGAGCAGCAGAGCCGCAGCACGGGGAAATGAACGAGAACAGTCTAGCAAATCGATGCTCGGCCCCATGCGCACGGCGCGCAGGTAGGCGCGCATCGCCGCATCGCACTCGGCGGGTGTCTCGTCGCCATGAAACTGCAGCAGCGCTTGCGGCAAAGCTTTGCAGGCGGCATCGATGTCGGTCAGCGTCGCGTTGACAAACAGCAGCACCGGCGTGACGAAGGGCGGCAGCGATTGCGCAAGCTGCACCGCACGCTCGACCGACACATGCCGCGGGCT
>JANOEG010000678.1:0-3266 GCA_031413095.1 Burkholderiales bacterium
GTTCGCGTGCTACCTCGCACTGCAAGAGCGTGTCGGGCCGGGCGCGGCCTCGACCGTCGGCGTGATGACGCCGGTGCTGGCGCTCTTCATCTCGGCGCTGTTCGAAGGCTTTCGTCCGGTGGCGCTGACGTGGCTCGGGGCGTCGCTCGCAGTCATCGGCAACGTGCTGATCCTCAAGCCAAATGTCAGGCCAGCGCCGGGCCGCTCCCAAGCGTCGGCCTGACCCTCCGCTTTGGGGAGTGCTCGCGAAGCGAGCGAGGGGCTGTCAGTTCGGCCGGCGCTCGGGCAGCGGAATGAACTCGCTCTCGCCTTCGACCTGAGGAAAAGTCTCGTTGGGTTGTGTGGCCCAGTTGTCGGCAGCCTGCACGATGCAATCCTTCCGCGACGAGACGAAGTTCCACCACATGAAGCGAGGGCCGAGCGGCGCGCCGCCGATCAGCACGCAGCGCATGTTCTTCTCGGCTGTCAACGGCAGTTCTTGTCCAGGCGGCAACACGGCCATCGTCTGCGGCGCGATCGTCTCGCCGCCCAGTTTGCAGGCGCCATCGATCGCATACAGCGCACGCTCCTCGGCCCACTGCGGCAACAACGACACGGCGGAGCCTGCGGCCAGTTGCAGATCGAGGTACAGCGTCGGCGACCGGGTTGGCACAGGCGACGTCACCCCCCAGGCACTGCCGATGAGCACGCGCGCCGACACACCGCCCCGGGCCCAGCGCGGAATCGCTGTGTCGGGCGTGTGGCTGAAGCTTGGCGCGGCGTCTTCATCGGCCTCGGGCAGCGCCAGCCACAACTGCAGGCCATGGCTGCGCCGCGGCACGCCGCGCAGATCGTCCGGCGTGCGCTCTGAATGCACGATGCCGCGGCCCGCCGTCATCAGGTTGATGGCACCCGGATCGATGCGCTGCACGACGCCGGTCGAGTCGCGGTGCTGCATCGCGCCTTCGAACAGATAGGTCACCGTCGCCAAACCAATGTGCGGATGCGGGCGCACGTCGTGGTTGTCTTCGGGTCCGGCCTCGATCGGTCCGAAATGGTCGAAGAAGACAAACGGCCCGGCCGCGCGCCGCGTCGCCGACGGCAGCAGGCGGCGCACGACAAATCCGCCACCGAGGTCCTTGCTCTGCGCACTCAACAGTTCCATCGTGCGATGGTAGGGCCACCTACAATTCCCGCACTGTTTGCACCCGAGATTTCCATGAGCCTGCAATGCGGCATCGTGGGCTTGCCCAACGTCGGCAAGTCCACTCTTTTCAACGCGCTGACCAAGGCCGGCATCGCGGCCGAGAACTACCCCTTCTGCACGATCGAGCCCAACGTCGGCGTCGTCGAGCTGCCGGACCCTCGTCTGGCGCAGCTCGCAGCGATCGTGAAGCCCGAGCGTGTGGTGCCGGCGATTGTCGAGTTCGTCGACATCGCGGGGCTGGTTGCGGGCGCGAGCAAAGGCGAGGGCCTGGGCAACCAGTTCCTCTCGCACATCCGCGAGACCGATGCCATCGTCAACGTCGTGCGCTGCTTCGAAGACGAGAACGTGATCCACGTCGCCGGCAAGATCGATCCGATCGCCGACATCGAAATCATCCAGACCGAGCTGTGTCTGGCCGATCTCGCCACCGTCGAAAAGAGCTTGGCGCGCTATAGCAAGGTCGCCAAGGCCGGTGGCGACAAGGAGGCACAGCGTCTGGTCGACGTGCTGAGGAAATGCGATGCGGCGCTCAATCAAGGCCTGCCGGTGCGTGGCATCGACTTCAGCAAGGAAGAGCGCGTCGTCTTGAAGCCGCTTTGCCTGATCACGGCCAAGCCGGCGATGTTCGTCGGTAATGTTTCCGAGTCAGGTTTCGAGAACAACCCGTTTCTCGATCGATTGAACGAGTTCGCGGCCAAACACAATGCGCCGGTGGTGGCCATTTGCGCCAAGACCGAGGCCGAGCTCGCCGACATGAGCGACGAAGACAAGACCATGTTCCTCGCCGAGATGGGCCAAACCGAGCCCGGCCTGGCCCGCCTCATCCGCGCAGCCTTCAAGCTGCTTGGTTTGCAGACCTACTTCACCGCTGGGGTCAAGGAAGTGCGCGCTTGGACGATCCACGTCGGCGACACCGCGCCGCAGGCTGCCGGCGTGATCCACACCGACTTCGAGCGCGGCTTCATCCGCGCGCAGACGATCCCCTTTGCCGACTTCGTCTCCTTCAAGGGCGAACAAGGCGCCAAGGATGCCGGCAAGATGCGCGCCGAAGGCAAGGAATACGTGGTGCACGACGGCGATGTGTTGAACTTCCTGTTCAACGTCTGAGTTCGTCCACCGTGCCGCAGGAAGCCCCGTCAGCGCCGCGTCGCATTGGCGGCTTGGTAGACCTGCCGCTGCCGGCCTGGGCGGTCTTCGCAGTCACGTTTGCGGCCTACCTGTTGTTGGCCCGCCTCGGACTGCTGCTCGCCATCCAGCCTGGCAACGCCTCGCCGCTGTTTCCCGCAGCGGGTGTCGGCTTGGCAGCCGCCTTCGTCTGGGGCCGCTGGGCAATCGTCGCAGTGGCTGCAGCGGGGGTGGTGGCAAACCTGTGGCATGTCTCTGCAGGGACAGCATTGAACGCTGCCGTCGTCGGCACCTGGTTCGGCACGAGCGCAGGCGCCGCGTTGCAGGCCGCATTCGGTGCGCGGCTGATGCGCCGGTTTGTCTCGATGCCGCTGCTGCTGTCGGAGCCCGCCGATCTGGCGCGTTTCATGTTGATCGTGACCCCGCTGGCCTGCCTGACGAGCGCCAGCATCGCTGTGATCGTGCTGCTGGCCAGCGGCACGATAGGCGCCGCGGCGGTGCCGGTCACCTGGGGCGCGTGGTGGGTCGGCGATACGCTCGGTGTGCTGATCGGCGCGCCAATCTTCTGGTCCTTGGTGGCCACGCCACGCGATACCTGGGCACCGCGGCGCTGGGCGGTGGCGCTGCCGCTGGCAATTGCCACCGCCGTCATGACGATGGGCATCGTCGAGTCGGTCCGCAGTGAAGAAGAGCGCTTGCAGCGCGCCTTCCAGCGGGACGCCGACAACGCCACCAACATCTTGACCTCGCAGTTGCAGGAACCGCTGCGCGCTCTGGAGGCCATGCGCGGGCTGGCCGAAAGCGCGCCCGATCTCGATCAAGATGCATTCGGTCGTGCCGCGCTGCCGTGGACCCTCAATGAGTCGGGCATTGCTGCGATCGGCCTGTCCGATCGGGTCGAGCGCGCCGACGTTGCTGCTTACGAAGCACGGCTGCGCGCGTCCGGGTTGGCCGG
>JANOEG010000679.1:0-2835 GCA_031413095.1 Burkholderiales bacterium
TTCACGCTGCGTTCGAGGGTGAACGGGTAGGTGCCTTGCAAACGCTCGGCGCCGCGCAACTGCGTGGCCATGAGTGCGACATGCCGCTGCACTTCGCCGACGATTGGCGGCGCCGCCAGGTTCTCGTACACCGCCACCGCGATGCCGGTCATCGACGGCAGGTAGTACTGCTGGTGCACCTTGCGCACCTTCGACGACAACGCACCGCGCATCACGAGCCACATGATGACCTCGGCGCCTTCGAAGCCGCCGAGCTCGGCCAACTCGGCCTGCGTCATTTCGGCCAGCCGCGCCGGGTCGTTCTCGAAGCGCGACAAGAACTCCTGGTCCCAGGGCGTGTTGTTGAAACCCGCGCGCTCGCCGTGCACCTGGTGCGACAGGCCGCCGGTGGCAACGATGGCCACCTTCAGGTCTTCCGGATAACTCTCGATCGCGCGGCGCAGCGCGTGGCCGAGCTTGAAGCAGCGCGCGGCCGACGGCACCGGGAACTGCAGCACGCCGACCTGCAACGGCACAAGTGCGACAGGCCACTCGCCGTCGCGGTGCTCGCACATCACCGACAGCGGTGAGAAGCAACCGTGGTCGAGCGGCTTGTCCTGAAAGAACGACATGTCGAACTCGTCGGCCACCAGTGACTGCGCGACGTGCCGTGCCAAGGCCGGATGCCCCGCAATGGCAGGCAGATCGCGCGCCCCGCCGCCCTCGTCGGCCACGCGCCACTGCTCACCCACGCCGAGCGTGAACGCCGAGTAGTGGTCGAAGAAGAACGACGTGACGTGGTCGTTGTAGATGAAGAGCAGCACGTCCGGGCGCTTGTCTTCGATCCAGCGCTGCACGGGCGCAAAGGCTTCGAAGATCGGCGCCCACACCGGGTCGCTGCGCTTGTCGTGATCGAAGGCGAATCCGATCGTCGGCGTGTGCGAGGCGGCGATGCCGCCGATGATCGTGGCCACGTCGACAGCCCTCAGTCGAGCGAGGCCTTGGTCTTGGCCACCACCTCGCCGTACTTCTTCGACTCGGCGGCGATGAAGGCGTTGAACTGCTCGCGCGTCGATGGGAAGGCGTCATAGCCAAAGGTGTCGAAGCGCGCCTTCATGTCGGCGTCAGCGAGCGCGGCCTGCACGTCGGCGCTGATCTTGTCGAGCACCGGCTTCGGCAGACCCTTGGGCACGGCCAGCGTGGTCCAGCCCGTCAGCTCGTAGTCGGCCGGGCCGCCCGATTCTGCAACCGTGGGCACATCCGGAAAAGCCGGGTGCCGCTTCGGCCCGGTGACGGCGATGAACTTCAACTTGCCAGCGCGTTGCAGCGGGCCGGCCGTGGCCAGCGTGCCGAGCGCGAACTGAAGTTCACCGTTGGCCACGCCGGTGTAGAGCATCGACGTTTCCTTGTAAATGATGTGCTGCATCTGGGTGCCGGTCTGCGCTTCGAGCAGCGCCGAGCCCAGGTGCACCGGGTTGCCGACCGACCACGAGCCGTAGTTCAGCTTGCCGGGGTTGGCCTTGGCATCCTTGACGATGTCGCCAACCGTTTTGTACGGGCTGTTGGCGGGCACGGCAACGAAGAAGTAGGTGCGGAACAGCGGTGCGATCAGCTCGAAGTCCTTGCCCGCGTCGTAAGGCAGCTTCTTGAACAAATGCGGGTACGCCGCGAGGTGCACGTTGTCGAGCTGCAGGATGTCGTAGCCGTCGGTCGCGCCACGCTTCCAGGTGTCGATGGCGATGAATCCGTTGGCGCCCGGTTTGTTCTCGACGATGACCGGCTGGCCCCACTTCTTCTGCAGCTTCTCGGCCAGCACGCGCAGCACGCCTTCGGGGCCAGCGCCCGCGGGGAACGGCGTCAGCAGGCGCACCGGCTTTGCTGGAAAGTCCTGTGCGTGCACGGGGGCAACAGACAAGGCGAAGGCGGCAGTTGCGGTGGCGAGAAGCAGGCGACGAAGCATTTGCAAGGTCCTCGGGGGTGGGAAGGTGACGATCCCTTGATCCACATCAAGGAAGCGCCGCGAAGTCTAGAAACGCCGCGCTGTCGAGAGGAGATGTTGCGGATGGACCCGCGATAACCCGTCGTTATCATGGTTCAGGGCCTGCTAACGCTATCGGAGGACTCGCGTGACTCACCAAACAGCCGCCAGCAAGGCGCAAACCGCAGCCATAGCCGCTGCTATGGCGAGGATTTGCAACGCGGCTGGCGGCTGTTTGGTGAGATCACCCGTCGGGCCGCGCCGCCACAGGCCACAGGGCGTTGTTGCTCACTCGTTGCGTGCTAAAGCACGCGGCCTCGTTCGCACCTAGCCCTGTGGCCTGTGGCGGCACGGCGCGAGCCCTCCGATAGCGTTAGCAGGCCCTGATGAGGCTCCAGGCATTGCGCGCGCTGGTCGCGGCGGTCGAAGACGGCAGCCTGCGCAGCGCCGCGCGCCGGCTGGGCATTTCGCAGCCGGCGCTGACCAAGGCGATCCGCGAACTCGAACGCGAACTCGGCGCCAGCCTGCTGACGCGCACCAACACCGGCGTGACGGCCACCGCACAGGGCAAGGTGTTGTTCGAACACGCTCGTGCTGCCGACCGCGAACTGTCCACCGCCGTCGATCAGATCCGCCAGCTCGGCGGCGAGATGGTCGGCGACTTGAGCGTCGCCGCCGTGCCGCTGGCGGTGATGATGCTGATCCCCGAGACACTGCGCACCTTCAGCCGCGAGTTCCCGCTGATCCGCCTGCGCATCCACGAGGAGCTGTACATCGAACAGCTCTCGCGGCTGCGCAAGGGCGAGGTCGATGTCGCGATCGGCCCGCTGCCGGCCGGCATCCCCTCGGGTGAGCTGATCATCGAGCCGCTGATGCCG
>JANOEG010000680.1:0-2850 GCA_031413095.1 Burkholderiales bacterium
CGATGCCAGACAACGGTTGATCCGCTTCGAGGTCTTGTTCCGCGGCACGCTGACCCACACCGCGGTGCATCCGCGCGAGGTCGTCAAGCGCGCGCTGGCGCTCAATGCCGGCGCGGTGGTGCTGGCGCACAACCACCCGAGCGGGGCGGCGGAACCTTCACGCGCCGACGAGCTGATCACGCAGGCCTTGCGCCAGGCGCTGCAACTCGTGGATGTGAAGGTGATCGACCATGTGATCGTCGGCCGTGGCAGTACGGTGTCGTTTGCCGAGCGGGGGTTGCTGTGAGCAGGCGACCTCTCGGCGAACAACTCGGTGCGCTGAAGCTGACGCTCGAGCAGCGCGCGCGAGAAGAAGCCGCGCAGCGTGAGCGTGAAGCCGAAGCGGCTCGACGCGAGCAGGCCACACGCGAGCAGTTCTCACGCGCCGTTGGTCCGGTGCAGCGGCTGGCCGACAGCGGCCGCGCGGTTCGCGCGCCGACCGCCGTGGCGCCGATTCCACGCCAGCGCATCGCCGACGAAGCGCAAGCGCTGGCCTCGTCGCTCTCCGACGATCTCGACGTGACGACGCTGCTCGACACCGATGCCGACCTGGCGTTTCGCCGTGAAGGCATCGGCCCTGACGTGCTGTCGCGCTTGCGCCGCGGCCATTGGAGCGTGCAACGCCACCTCGACCTGCACGGCATGACGCGCGAGGTGGCGCGCGAAGCGCTCGCCCTCTTCATCCGCCACGCCGAGCGCGACGGCCTGCGCTGCGTGCGCGTGGTCCACGGCAAAGGCAACGGTTCACCGGGCCGCGAGCCGGTGTTGAAGGGCAAGGTGCGGGCGTGGCTGGTGCAGAAGAGCGAGGTGCTCGCGTTTGCGCAAGCGAGTGCGCAAGACGGCGGTCACGGCGCAGTGCTGGTGTTGCTGCGCGGCTAGCGAGCGAATTCACCCGCCCTTGTTGCGCATCCAGTCCGCGGTGTTGGCAAACGCCGCCGTCAGCCGCTCTTGCAATGCCGACTCGAGACCGCATTCCTGCATCGCCTGGCCCATGCACGCCATCCACTGATCACGCTCGGCGATGCCGATCGCATACGGCAAGTGCCGCGCGCGCAGGCGCGGATGGCCGAAGCGCTGCTGGTACAGATCGGGCCCGCCGAGCCAGCCGCTCAAGAACATGTGGAGCTTGTCGCGCGAACCGTCGAGCGTGCTCGGGTGCAGCGCGCGGATGCCGGCAAAGGCCGGCTCCAGATCCATCAGGTCGTAGAAGCGATCGACCAGCGCGCGCACCGCATCGGCGCCGCCGACGGCGCCGTAAGCGGTGTTGTCAGTTTCGGGCATGCCCCATTTTGGCTGCCGTTGCGGCCACGGCTTGCGCCGCCGGTGAGCCGGGGAAACTTTCGATCAGCAGTTGGCGCTTGCGCACCGCATCGCGCACCGAGCCGTCGGATGGCACATCGCCGATCAGCTCCAACGTCACTGGCTTGTCGAGGCCGGGGCTGACGTAGCGGTCGATCACCTGCTGCAACTGCGCCGTGACGCCGCGCGCGTCGGTGCCGGGCACACGCTGGTTGACGACGACGCGGATCGCGCGCCGTTTCTGCGTCGAAGCGAGCACCTTGATCGTGGCGTAGGCGTCGGTCATCGACGTCGGCTCCGGCGTGACGACGACGATGACCTCGTCGGCCAGCGACACCGTGTAAAGCACGACGTCGGAGATACCGGCCCCGGTGTCGAGCAGCACGCGGTCGAAGCGCGGCGCCACGGCATTGATCGTTTCGACGAGCTTGTCCCTGACCTCGGGCGTGAGCCGCGAGTACTCGACCATGCCGGAGCCGGCGAGCAGCACGGTGAAGCCACCGGAGACTTCGATCAGCGCCTGATCGAGCGTGTGCTTGCCGGTGAAGACATCGTGCAGCGTCACCTTGGGCACGAGGTTCAAGACCACGTCGAGGTTGGCCAGGCCGAGGTCGGCGTCGAGCACGAGCACGCGCTCGCCGCGCGCGGCCAGTGCCGCAGCGAGGTTGGCCGAAACAAAAGTCTTGCCGACGCCGCCTTTGCCGCTGGTGATCGCGGTGATGCGGGCGCGTGGCGACGCAGTGATGACAGGCACGTTGGCGTCGCTCATGGTTGGTTGTCTTGTGAAGCGGCACCAGGCGCTGCGAACAACAGGCCCTTCTCTTCGGCACTCACCTGCGACACGATTGCAGGTTCGAACTCGGCGCGATTGCGGCCCGAGGTCTTGGCGCGGTAGAGCTGCTTGTCGGCGCGCTCCATCCAAAGCGCCAGGTTGGAACGCACCCATTGCGGCGCGAACGCGCCACCGATACTGACCGTGATCCGAACCGGCGGCTCACCCAATCCCACTTCGACCGCTGCGCGCTCGATACGCGCACGCACACGCTCAGCCACCATCGGACCGAACGCGGGTGGGCAATTCGGCAGCGCGATCGCGAACTCCTCGCCGCCGACGCGGGCCACCGTGTCCATCGGACGAACGCTCTGCTGCAAGGCATTGGCTACGGCCTTGATGACCAGATCGCCAGCGACATGGCCGCGGCTGTCGTTGACGCGTTTGAAGTGATCGATGTCGAGCACAAGCAACAACGCCGGCTCACCGGCGCGAGCGACGCGGTCGAGCTCACGCGCCAGCACCGATTCGAAGTGGCGGCGATTCGCCAAACCGGTGAGTGCGTCGCGGCTGGACAACGCGCACAGGCCATCGATCAGCGCTTGCAGCCACTCGATGTTGTCCGGCTTGCCGGCCGGCAGCACCTGACCCGACTGCGCGAGCAAAGCCAACGCGGACTCCAGCCGCAGCGCGGCGGGAGTCACGGCGGTGTTTTGCGCGGCGGACTGCTTCACGATGGA
>JANOEG010000681.1:0-3877 GCA_031413095.1 Burkholderiales bacterium
AGCGCCGTGCTGACGCCGGTGGCCAAGGGCTATCAGGCGGTGGTGCCGGAGCTGCTGCGTACCGGTGTGTCCAACTTCTTCGGCAATTTCGGCGATGGCTGGTCGGCGATCAACCAGTTGCTGCAGGGCAAGGGCGAGGCCTCGGCAACGATGACGATGCGGGTGGCGACGAACTCGCTGTTCGGCATCGGAGGCATCTTCGACGTGGCCAGTGACCTCGGCATGGAGCGTCAGAGCGAAGACTTCGGCCAGACGCTGGGGCGTTGGGGCATGCCGGCCGGCCCCTATGTCGTTTGGCCTTTGCTCGGGCCCTCGACGGGGCGTGACACGCTCGGCCGGCCGCTCGATCTCGCGTGGTCGACGTCGCTGGTCATCAACGACAGCGGTGTCAACGTGGGGCTGTCCGCCCTGCAACTGATCGACGTCCGCGCCAGCCTGTTGTCTGCGTCGCGCGTTGTCGATGGCATCGCGCTCGACAAATACACTTTCATTCGCGACGCTTACATCGCGCGACGGCGCAACCTGGTGTACGACGGCAACCCGCCGGATCTGCCCGAAGAGAATGAGCCGGCTGGACCGCCGCCCGCGGCCCCGAAGTAAACCCTGAGGCGAGCCGCGCGTTGTGGGCATTGTGCCTGCACTCTCTGCGGGTGCCGTGAAAGGAAATCCATGTTGTCTTTGAAGCGAACCCTGGCTGGCCTCGTGATGTCCGTGGCCGCTGCCACCACGATGGCGCAGACCACACCCGATGCCCTCATCAAGCAGGTGTCTACAGACGTCATCGACACCATCAAGACCGACAAGGCGATTCAGGCGGGCGATGTGAGCAAGATCATCGCGCTGGTCGATGCCAAGGTCATGCCGCATGTCAACTTTCAGCGCATGACGGCGTCTTCGATCGGCCGCCACTGGCGCACCGCCACGCCCGAGCAGCAAAAGAAGCTGCAGGATGAGTTCAAGACCCTGCTCGTGCGCACGTATGCCGGTGCGCTGACGCAGGTCAAGGACCAGACGGTTCAGCTGAAGCCACTGCGTGCGGCAGCCGAAGACACTGAAGTCGTCGTGCGCACCGAAGTCAAGGGCAAGGGCGAGCCGATCCAGCTCGACTACCGCCTCGAGAAGGCCAACGCCGACTGGAAGATCTACGACGTCAACGTGCTGGGCGTGTGGCTGGTCGAGCAGTACCGCGGCCAGTTTGCGCAAGACATCGGCACGATCGGCATCGACGGGCTGATTGCCAAGCTGGCTGAGCGCAACAAGAGCGCCGCCAAGTCGTAGTGCTGTCTCTCCCGGCCAAACTCAGCATTGCTGAAGCAAGCGCGGCGTTGCCCGCGCTTGCTGCTCAGGTCGCGCAGAGCAGCGGTGCGTTGGTGGTCAATGCCAGCGCACTGAAGAACTTCGATTCGTCTGCGATTGCCACGCTGCTCGAGCTGCGTCGCCACGCGGCCGGGCGTGCCTTCAGCGTCAGCGGTGCGCCGCCGGCGATGGTGGAGTTGGCGACGATGTACGGCGTGGCCGAGTTGCTGTCATTCCACCTTTGAGTAGCGTTTCGCTCGCAAATTGCGCTTGATCTCGGCCAGCATCGGCCGCAGCTCGCTGCCCAGCCGCAGCGCCACGCCCGTGGTCAGGATGTCGATGATCACAAGGTGCAGCAGGCGCGACACCATCGGGCTGTAGCGGTCGTAGTCTTCGGGGTGGTCCGCGGCCAGCAAGATCTGTTGCGTGCTGTTGTTCGCCGAGCGCGCCAGCGGCTAGCCGCTGGCGGTGATGACGATCGTTGTTGCGCCCTTGCGGCGCGCGATCTCGGCGGCGTCGAGCAGATCGCGGCTGCGGCCCGAGTTGGAAATGATCACCGCGCAGTCGCCGGGCTGCAGCATCGTTGCGCTCATCACCTGCACATGGCCGTCGGAGACGGCGGTGGCCGAGACGCCGAGGCGAAAGAACTTGTGCTGCGCATCCTGCGCCACGATGCCGGAGTTGCCGACGCCGTAGAACTCGATGCGACGGCCGTTGCGGCCGGCTTCGCTCAGCGCCTGCATCGCGCGCTCGAAGGCATGGCCAGCGGCGTCATTGCGATAAGCCAGCAGCGCACTGACGGCGTTGTCGATCACCTTGACCAGGATGTCGCCGGGCTTGTCGTCTTCATCGACCGCTCGGTGCACGAATGGCACGCCTTCGTTGACGGTGCCGGCAAGTTTCAACTTGAAGTCTGCCAGCCCGTCGTAGCCGACGCTGCGGCAGAAGCGCACCACCGTCGGCTTGCTCACATGCGAGCGGTCGGCGAGTTCGCCGATCGGCAACGACGCGAAACTGCGCGCATCGGCGAGCACCAGCTTGGCCACACGCTGCTCGGCGGGAGGTAGCGCCGGCAATGCCGCATGGATTCTCTCGAGCATCGTCATGACGGCGATGTCAGGCTTCTTCGTCCCAGGCGAAGCCGTCGCGTGCGATCAACGCACTCGACGCCGGCGGCCCCCAGGAGCCCGCCGCATAAGGCCGCGGCCCCGTCGCATCATTGCGCCACGCGTCGAGCACGGGCTCGACCCAGCGCCAGGCCTCTTCCTGCTCGTCGCTGCGCACGAAGAGATTCAAGCGGCCGGCAATCGAGTCGAGCAGCAGGCGCTCGTAGGCGCCCACGCGATCGGCCGCGAAGGTCTTGTCGAAGTCCAGGTCGAGCTGCACGGGGGCCAACACGTCGTTGTTGCCGGTCCCTTTGGCCGCCAGCAGGTGCAGCGCCAAACCGTCTTCAGGCTGCAGCTTGATGACCAGCTTGTTGGCCCGCGAGCTGCCGGCAAAGATCGCATGCGGCACTGGCCGGAAGTTGACGACGATCTGCGCGTCGCGCGTTCCCAGGCGTTTGCCGGTGCGCAGATAGAACGGCACGCCGGCCCAGCGCCAGTTCTGTACTTCCGTGCGAAGTGCGACGAAGGTTTCGGTGGCGCTGCCTTCCGGCACCTTGGCTTCCTCGAGATAGCCGAGCGCAGGCTGGCCGTCGATCGTGCCGGCGCGGTATTGGCCACGCACCACGTCGCGGGCCACGCTCTCCGCCGTGAAGGGCTTGAGCGACTTCAGCACTTTCAGTTTTTCGTCGCGGATCGCATCGGCGTCGCCGTTGGCCGGCGGCTCCATGGCGATGATCGTCAGTAGCTGCAGGGCGTGGTTCTGCACCATGTCGCGCAGGGCGCCGGTGCGGTCGTAGAAGTCGCCGCGCGTGCCGACGCCCAGGCCCTCGGCGATCGTGATCTGGATGTTGGCGATGCTCTCGCGCCGCCACAACGGCTCGAACAGTGCATTGCCGAAGCGCAGCGCGGTCAGGTTCTGCACCGCGGGCTTGCCAAGGTAGTGGTCGATGCGCAGTGCCTGCGACTCCGCGAACGACGCGCGCACGACGCGGTTGATCTCCTGCGCGCTCGCCAGATCATGGCCGAGCGGCTTTTCGAGGACGACGCGCACGTCGGGGCCGTTCAAGCCGGCAGCGCCGAGCTGTGCACAGATCTGCGTGAACAGGTGAGGGCTCGTCGCCAGAAAGAACACCTTCACATCGGCGCCGCGCTCGTCGAGCCATTGCTTCAGGCCGGCATAGTGCTCGGGCTGCGCGAGGTCCATGCGCCGGTAGTGCAGCAGCTCCGCAAAACGGGCGAAGGCCTCTTCGGTCGGCCGCTTGGGCGCATCGACCGCAGCGAACTTTTCCTTGATGAAGGCGCGGTACTCGTCGTCGCTGCGCTCGTCGCGCGCCACCGCGAGGATGCGCCCGTCGGCCGGCAGCTTGCCGTGGCGCCAAGCCTGGAACAAGGCCGGCATCAACTTGCGCCAAGTCAGGTCGCCGGTGCCGCCGAAGAGAACAAGGTCGAAGGCCATGCCGCGATGTAATAAAGTT
>JANOEG010000682.1:0-2304 GCA_031413095.1 Burkholderiales bacterium
GGGTGCCATTGCCGGAGGCCTTCGATCAGCGCCGGCACCTCGGCACTCGACAGGCTGTCGTAGTGATAGCCGTCGGGCAGCGGCGCCAGCAGGGTGATCTGATCGATGGTGGTCCAGTCCAACGCTGTTGCTCCTCCGGTATGGGTGCCGTGTCTGGCCAGTATCGCCGGCCGCCTGCAGCGCTTCAAGCTGCGCGCCGCTTCTGCGTTCGCGCCGCGTGACAATCATTGAGCGGGTCTCGACCGTTCTCGGCCGGCCGGCCCGCATCCTCCAGGAAACCCCATGTTTGACCACGTGAAATTCGGCGTCAGCGACTACGCCGCGAGCAAAGCGTTCTTCCTCAAGGCGCTTGCACCGCTCGGCGTCAGTGTGGCCACGGAATGGCCGCCGAACGGTGTCGAGCTTAGCCAACCAAAGGGTACGGTTTCGTTGTGCCTGTACCAAACCGAGGAGAAGCCAGCGCCGCTTCACTTGGCATTCACGGCCGAGAATCGCCAGCAAGTCGAAGCGTTCTATCGCGCGGCGCTGGACGCGGGTGGCAAAGACAATGGTGCGCCGGGTCTGCGCCCGCAGTACCACGCGCACTACTTTGCCGCGTTTGTCATCGGGCCGGACGGCCACAACATCGAAGCGGTTTGCCATGAACGCGAGCCCGCTGACCAGCCGCTGCCCACCACCCCGCTCGGCCTCTACCGCCACTACAAAGGCGGCGAATACGAAGTGATCGGCGTGGCCCGCCACAGCGAGACGCATGCACCGATGGTCGTATACCGGCCGCTGTACAACGCCACCGGCTGGTGGGTGCGTCCGCACGCGATGTTTTTCGAGGCCGTGGTCGTCGATGACGTGCGCAGGGCGCGGTTTCAGAAGCTCGACTGAATCGCGGGGCGTGTGCACGCCCTCCAAGGACTATTTCGTTTTCTTCGGCGGCTGCACGGCTTTGTCGGCCGGCGCATCCTTTGCCTGATCGCCGATCACTTCCTTCAGCGGGCAGACCGAAAACGCGGGGCACTTTTTGCAGCCCACGGCAATGGCAATCGGGCAAAGGGTCATGAGCTGTCTCCTGGCGGCGGCTGGGGAAGCAAAGTATGCGCGCCGTTAGCAGAAGCGATTCACCCAGTTTTCCAGGTACTCCTGGCGGCCCGACACCGGCAGCTGATCGACGTTGCGCGTGAGCGCATGGTCGGCCACCGCGGCGAGGCTGCTCTTGCCGGCCAGCACCTCGCGCGCCCACGGCTGCTGCTGCCAGCCGGCGTAGCGCTCGGCCACGAATTTCGCCATGCCGCCGTCGGCGATCATCTTCTCGGCGCCGAGCAGCGCGCGGGCGCAGACGTCGATGCCGCCGATGTGCGAATGGAACATGTCCACCGGGTCGAGCGATTGGCGGCGCGCCTTGGCATCGAAATTCAGTCCGCCGTGGGTGAAGCCGCCGCCTTGCAGGATGTAGAACATCGCCAAGGTGGTCTCGGGCACGTTGTTCGGAAACTGGTCGGTGTCCCAGCCGCACTGCATGTCGCCGCGGTTGGCATCGATCGAGCCGAAGACGCCCAGCGCATTGGCCAGCGCAATCTCGTGCTCGAAGCTGTGGCCGGCCAGCGTGGCGTGGTTGGCTTCGATGTTGACCTTGACTTCTTTGTCCAGGCCCCACTGCTGCAGCATGCCGAACACGGTGGCGACGTCGAAGTCGTACTGGTGCTTGGTCGGCTCGCGCGGCTTCGGCTCGATCATCACGAAGCCCGGCAGGCCGATCTTGTGTTTGTACTCGACCACCATTTGCAGGAAGCGGCCGAACTGCTGGCCCTCGTGTTTCATGTCGGTGTTGAGCAGCGTCTCGTAGCCTTCACGGCCGCCCCAGAGCACGTAGTTGATGCCGCCCAGGGCCTTGGTCGCATTCATCGCTTCGCGCACCTGCAAGGCCGCAAGCGCGAAGACTTCCGGGTCGGGGTTGGTCGCTGCGCCGCTCATGAAGCGGCGGTGGCTGAACGCATTGGCCGTGCCCCACAAGAGTTTGATGCCGGTGTCGGCCTGCTTTCTGCCGAGCACCTCGACCATCGCCTTCAGGTTCTCCACGCTCTCGCGCGGCGTTGCGCCTTCGGGCGCCACATCGCGGTCATGAAAGCTGTAGTACGGCAGGCCGAGCTTGCTCATGAATGAGAACGCGGCGTCGGCCTTGGCGCGTGCGCCGGCCATCGGGTCGGTCGCGCCGAGCTTCTGCCACGGACGCTGCAGCGTGCCGTCGTAGCCGAAGGGATCGAAGCCGTTCCAGCAGAAGTTGTGCCAGTAGCACACCGCCATGCGCAGCTG
>JANOEG010000683.1:0-6348 GCA_031413095.1 Burkholderiales bacterium
CCACGATCGAGATCGCGCGGCCGGAGAAGAAGAACGCGCTGACCGTCGAGATGTACCTGGCCATGGCCGATGCAATCGATGGTGCAGGTGAAGACCAGGCCGTGCGCGCGGTGCTGATCACCGGCCAGCCCGGCATCTTCACCAGCGGCAACGATCTGCAGGACTTTCTGAACCGTCCGCGGCCCAACATCGACGAGTCGCCGGTGTTTCGCTTCATGCGTGCCCTCATCCTGTGCGACAAGCCGGTGGTGGCGGCCGTGACCGGTGCGGCCATCGGCATCGGCACGACGATGCTGCTGCACTGCGACTTCGTTTACGTGTCCGACGAAGCCCGGCTGGCCATGCCTTTCGCGTCGCTCGGCCTGGTGCCCGAGTTCGGGTCGAGCGTGCTCGTGCCTCGCCTGATGGGCGCGCGCCGCGCGGCCGAGAAGCTGCTGCTCGGTGATCCGTTCACGGCCGAGACCGCCGTCGAGTGCGGCATTGCCAACGCGGTGCTGCCTGCCAACGAAGTGTTGCCGCACGCGCGCCGTGTCGCCGAGCGCTTCAATGCCTTGCCGCCGAGCGCCGTGCGTGAGTCCAAGCGCTTGCTGCGCGAGCCCGATCGGGCGACGATCATCGACGCCGTCAAGCGCGAAGCAGCGATTTTCAGTGCACGGCTGTCGAGCGCCGAGGCGCGCGAGGCCATGCAGGCCGTGCTCGAAAAACGCAAACCCGATTTCTCGAAGTTCTGAGCGGCACGATTGCTCACGCTCACGAATTGTTGCTAGGCAACTCTTCACGCTTGAGCGCTGAGTGAGGGTCGGAGCCCTCGCTGCGTGAACCGTGGCCCAACAGAATCACTTCTCCAGCAGTACAGGGGGAAGCGCGTGGAAACGATCACCAAGGTCGACGTGCAAAAGACCGGCGCGCCGCACGAGTCCGTGCCGGCGCCGCCGCTCAGCACAAGTTCATTGGCCGGCCTTGCCGCTTTGTCCGCCGCGGTGGCTGCCTGCGGCGGCAGCGACAACGCCGACACGGCGGGCAACACGCCGCCGGTTGGTGGCACGCCGCCCCCACCACCACCAGGCACGCCGCCGCCGCCACCCCCACCGCCGCCCCCACCGGCGTCGGTCACGCTCACTGCGGTCGAGTCGTCGCGCCTGATGGCGCAAGCCACCTTCGGCGCCGACCGCGCCGATATCGACCGCGTGGCCGCGTTGGGCACGAGCGCCTGGCTCGACGAGCAGTTCGCGCTGCCGCGCACGCAGAGCCACGTCGATTGGCTGCGCGCGCAGGGCGTCGAGGTGTATGACAACCGCTTTTCTTCGGGGCAGATCGACTACAGCCTATGGCGCAAGTTCCTGTCGAGCCCGGATCAGTTGCGACAGCGCATGGTCTACGCGCTGTCGCAGATCTTCGTCGTCTCCACCGATGCGATGGACGGCTACTGGCCGCAGTTCTCGCTGGCGAGTTATCTCGACATCCTCGAGACCCATGCCTTCGGCAACTTCCGCAACCTGCTTGAAACGGTGACGCTGTCGCCGGCGATGGGCGACTATCTGTCGATGCGCGGCAGCCGCAAGGCCGACGCGCAAGGCCGGCAGCCCGACGAGAACTATGCGCGCGAGGTGATGCAGCTCTTCACCATCGGTCTGGTGCAACTCAATGCCGACGGCACGCCGCGTCTGGCCAACGGCCGCACGATCGACACCTACGTGCAGGCCGACGTAACCGGCCTGTCGCGCGTCTTCACCGGCTGGGACCGCGTGCCGGCCGGCAGCGAGATCGAACAATCGGCGCAACAACTGCTCGTGCCGTTGGTCAACACCGCCAGCCGCCACGAGACCGGCACCAAGGTCTTCCTCGGTACGACGATCGCCGCCAACACGAACGCCACCGACAGCCTACGCACCGCCCTCGATGTGTTGTTCAACCATGCCAACGTCGGCCCGCACATCGGCCGCCAGTTGATCCAGCGCCTGGTGACGAGCAACCCGAGTCCGGCCTATGTGGCCAGCGTCTCGGCCGCCTTCGCCAACAACGGCAGCGGTGTGCGCGGTGACCTGAAGGCCGTACTGCGCGCCGTGCTCACGCATGCCGAGGCGAGGCAGGTCAATGCCGCGCGGACCAGCAACGAGTACGGCAAGTTGCGCGAGCCGGTGCTGCGCTTCACGCAATGGGCGCGCGCATCGAGGGCCAACTCGGCCTCGGGCCAGTGGAGACTGGGCAACCTGTCGGACCCGGCGGCGCGCCTGGGCCAGAGCCCGCTGCGCTCGCCGTCGGTGTTCAACTTCTACCGGCCGGGGTATGTACCGCCGAACACGTCGATCGCCGCGGCCTCGCAGGTCGCACCCGAGTTCCAGATCACGACCGAGTCATCGGTCGCGGGCTATCTGAATTTCATGCAGAACGCCATCGCCACCACCAGCGGTGTCAATGGCACCGACATCCTGCCGGACTACAGCGCATGGCTGCCGCTGGCCACCGACCCGGCCGCACTCGCAGAACAGGCCAACCTCGTGCTCGCTGCCGGTCAGTTGCCCGCGTCACGGGCAGCGCTGATCCGCGACGCGATCACTGCGATGTCATCGTCTTCCGAGACCGCTCTTCGCCGCCGCGTGCAAGCCGCGTTGCTGCTGACGCTGGCCGCACCCGATTACCTGGCGATGAAGTAGGAGCACCGCATGACAATCTCATCCTCACGTCGCGAGTTTCTCAAACGCAGCTCAGCGTACTCGGTGGCCGGTGCGGCAGCACCCTGGGCACTGAACCTTGCAGCGATCAGCGAAGCCGCCGCACAGAGCGCCACCGACTACAAGGCGCTGGTCTGCGTCTTCCTCTACGGCGGTAACGACCACGGCAACACACTGGTGCCGTACGACCAGACCACCTACGACAGCTACGCTACGTTGCGCAGCACCCTGGCCACTGCGCGCAGCGCACTAGATGCCACCGCGCTCACACCGGCCGCTGGCTTCGAGCTGCCGAACAGCCGCCAATATGCGCTGGCACCGGAGTTGTCGGCGTTGAAGCCGGTCTTCGACGCCGGCCGCATGGGCGTGCTGCTCAACATCGGACCGTTGAGCCAGATCACGTCGAAGGCCGAATACAACGCGCGCTCGGTGCCACTGCCGCCGCGCCTGTTCTCGCACAACGACCAGCAGTCGATCTGGCAGGCCAGTTCGCCCGAGGGCTCGGCGTCCGGCTGGGGAGGGCGCATCGGCGACCTCATGGCCTCGGGCAACGGCCAGTCGGTGTTCACCGCCGTCAGCGTCACCGGCAACGCCGTCTACCTGTCGGGCCGTAGCGCCGTGCAGTACCAGGTGACGAGCAACGGCTCGGTGCCGATCAACGGCATCGGCAGCACGCTCTACGGATCGGCCGCCGCGGCGCAGGCCTTGCGCAGCCTGATCACGAGCACGCCTGGCACCAACCTGTTCGAGCGCGAACATGCGCGCGTGGTCCAGCGCTCGATCGATGCCGATGTTGCGCTGCGCAGCGCGCTCGGTGGCATCACGCCGCTGGCCACGACGTTCCCTGCCACAGGCCTGGGCAACCAGCTGTCGATGGTGGCGCGCATGATCGCTGCGCGCAACGCCGTCGCCGCAAAGCGCCAGGTCTTCTTTGTTGGCATCGGCGGCTTCGACACCCACGACAAGCTCGCCGAAAACCACCCCGTGCTGCTGACGCAGATCGGTGGCGCGCTGGCTGCGTTCGACGCCGCGATGGTGGAGCTGGGTACATCGCCGCAAGTCACCGCGTTCACTGCGGCGGACTTCGGCCGCACACTGTCGTCCAACGGCGACGGCTCCGATCACGGGTGGGGTAGCTTCCACTTCATCAGCGGCGGCGCCGTGCGCGGCCAGCGCTTCTTCGGTCAGGCGCCGATGCCGGGCAACAACGGCCCCGACGACGTGGGCCAGGGACGCATGCTGCCGACGATGGCGGTCGATCAGCTCGCAGCGACGTTGGCCACCTGGATGGGTGTGAGCAGCACCGACCTGTCTACAGTGGTGCCGGGCATCGGCAACTACACGGTCAAGGATCTGGGGCTGTTTGCCTAAAACCTGCGCGTGCTGGTCGATAGACTGGCGCGTGTGAGCCTTGCCGCCAAACTCCTGCTGTCACCGTTGCTGGTTGCGCAAGCACTGGCCATGCGCGTACGCACGCCACGGCTGCCCGAAGCTGCCGGCGCGCGTGAAGGCGAAGTCGGTCGCGGCCCGCTGCTGCGTTTGCTGATGCTCGGCGACTCGTCGGCAGCCGGTGTCGGCGTGGCCCAGCAGTCGCAGGCGATGGCCGGCCATCTGCCCAGAGCGCTCGCCCGGCAGGCTCATGTGCGCGTGCAGTGGCAGCTCGTTGCCCAGTCGGGGCTGACGAGCGCTCAGTGCCTCGAGCAACTCGTATCCTGTGCGCCACTCGCGGCCGACATCGCCGTCGTCGTGCTCGGTGTCAATGACGTGGTCGATCAAGTGCCGTCGCACTTGGCCATCGCCGCGCGCTCGGCAATCGCCAACCGTCTGCGCAATGGCCACGGCGTGGCTCACGTCGTCTTTGCGCCGCTGCCGCCGATGCGGCACTTCCCGGCGCTGCCGCAGCCGCTGCGCTGGGTCGCCGGACGGGACGCGAAGCGCCACGACGATGCGGTGGCCGCGTGGGCGCGCACACGCGACGATGTCAGCCATGTGCCGATCGACCTGCCGCTGAATTCCGAGCTGATGGCCGACGACGGATTTCACCCCGGCGAGCCCGTTTACCGCATTTGCGGCACGGCGCTGGCCGAGCACATTGCGACGCAGGTCTGGCCGAGGCTGTCGGCTCAGGCCGACGCGTCGTAAGCGGCGAGCAGCCAGCCGAGCAACGCGGCATCGATCTCGGCCGCGCTCGACAGCCTCACCGCGTACTGGCACATGCCGCCCGGTGGCAGCGCCTTCAGGCGCGCGTCGGTTGGCAGCGACTTGGCGTTGAGGCCGATCTCCATCTGTTCCTTCGTCGCCGGCCCGAGCATCGCGAACTGCTTCTTGCGGCGCAGGCTGACATAGGCTTTCTTTGGCGCCACCTCGAATGGGCCGAGCTTGTCGATCTGCTTCATCACTGCCTCGTGCAACGGCCGCAGACCCGCCTTCGCGCCGGTGTAGATCGCGTCCAGCGGATCATCGCCCGCTGCAGATACTTCTGTCTTGGCCGCATGGGCCAGCGTGTTGGCGTCGCCGTAACCGAGCGCAAAGCGCTCGATCAGCATGCTGCGCACCTCGCCATGCTTGACCAGGCCGCTTTTGGCGATGACGTCGCGCAATTGCGCCAGCGTCTTGCTGGTTTTGGTTTCGATGTTGCGCAGCTGAGTGGCGAGCGCGGCTTGTGGGTCGGCCATGGCGGTCTCCTTGGTGGGTTTACAGCGGCCAGTGTTCGCTCTTCGTGCGCGCCGGCAGCACGAACTCCATGTGCTTGAACATCGTGTACATCAGCCGCGTGGTCAAGCCGGGCTTGCCGGTTTCGCAGATCGCCTTGAGCGCATTGACGATCATCGTGCCGCCCGAAGCCATGTCCTTGGCGCTCTTGCTGCCCGCGGTGACGCCGGTCACGCGCAGGGTCACCTGCACGCTGCCCGGCACTTCCTTCAAGTCATAGCTCACCTGGCACACCGGATCGTCGTATTGCGTGAAGCGGTGCGTGTGCACGAAGCGGTGGGGTGGGATGCTCTCCAGCACTTCGCCGACGACGAGTGTGTGCTTGCCGCTGCCGGTGCGCATCTGCATGGCCGCCCCGGGCACGACGCCGCCGCGCGTGTGCAGCCAGGCGTTGAAGACCGCGCCCTGGGCCTCACCGGTTTTGGTGAGTTCGCGCCAGACACGCTGGATGTCGGAGGCAATGACGATGCGGAACGCGAGCTCAGAGGGTGCGGCTTCAGACATGGCGGCCTTTCTTTGTCGGCAGGGGGGTGACTCGCGCGCCCTCGGCGTCGTACTTCAACCGCGTCAGGCGCGCCGACCAGTAGGCGCTGTACTCGGTGGTCCAGCGTTCGTAGATCCATTGAATCGGCACGGCGTTGAACCACAGCCGCTTGTCGCGGCCTTCACGCTCGGCGATGACGAGGTTCGCGCCTTCGAGCACGGTCAGGTGCTTCATCACCGCAAAGCGCGTCATCTCGGCGTCGAAGTGTTCGCAGACGCGGTTGACGTTGCAACCGGGCTCGGCCTTGAGCACGTCGAGCACGCGCCGCCGCGGCTCGGACGCGAGCGCAAAGAGCACGGCGTCCAGGGTGTCGTTGTCACGGGTCAGGTTCATTATGTGACAAGATAGTCACATGAAACGCCAGTGTCAAGCGCCGCCTGCGGCGGTCAGTTCAGTCGCGGACGATCGTGCGCGGCTTGC
>JANOEG010000684.1:0-9204 GCA_031413095.1 Burkholderiales bacterium
GAACGCCGTCAGCACCTCGTAGCCGAGCAAAGGGCCGGCGATGTTGCCCACCCGCTCCATGAAGCCCGGCCAGTTGGTGCCGAACTGGAAGCTCATCGTGATGCCGCTGACGACGCCGAGAGCGAAAGTCAACGCGAAGACCTTTGTCCAGAAGCGGTAGGCCATGAGCCATGCGTCGTCGCGCGTGCGCAGCCAGCGCAGGCGGAAGAACAGCAGCACCCAGCCGAGCGCGATCGAGATCGTCGGGAACAGGATGTGAAAGGTGATGTTCGCGGCGAACTGCATGCGCGCGAGAATCAGGGCGTCCATGGGCTTGCTCGTCCTTCGGGTACATTGCGCGCCACCATGACAGCCCTGCAACTCGACGGCCGCCACATCGTGCTGGGTTTGTCCGGCGGCATCGCCTGCTACAAGGCGGCGGAACTTGTGCGATTGTTGATCAAGGCAGAAGCCACTGTTCAAGTGGTGATGACCGAAGCGGCCGAAAAATTCATCGGTGCGGTGACGATGCAGGCTTTGTCGAACCGGCCGGTGGTCACGAGCCAGTGGGATGCGCGGCCTGACAACAACATGGCCCACATCAACCTCACCCGCGAGGCCGACGCGGTGCTGGTGGCGCCGGCCAGTGCGGACTTCATCGCCAAGCTGGCGCAGGGCCGCGCCTATGACTTGCTGTCGCTGCTGTGCCTGGCGCGGCGCATCGACGAGTGCCCGCTGCTGGTTGCGCCGGCGATGAACCGCGAGATGTGGGCGCATCCGGCCACACAGCGCAACGTCGCGCAGATCGCGGCCGACGGCGCCGTCGTGCTCGGCCCGGCTGCGGGCCACCAGGCCTGCGGCGAAGTCGGCGATGGCCGCATGCTCGAAGCCGCAGAATTGTGCGATGCATTGATCGCCTTCTTCCAGCCGAAGCTGTTGGCCGGGCGCAAGGTCCTCATCACGGCAGGCCCGACTTACGAAGCGATCGATCCGGTTCGCGGCATCACCAACCTGTCGAGCGGCAAGATGGGTTTCGCGATCGCGCGTGCAGCTGCCGAAGCCGGTGCCGCCGTCACGCTCGTCGCTGGGCCGGTGGCCCTGGCGACACCAGCCGGTGTGACGCGCATCGATGTGAGAAGCGCGCGCCAGATGCATGACGCGGTGCTGCCGCTGGCGCTGGAGCACGACGTCTTTGTCGCCACCGCGGCCGTCGCCGACTGGCGGCCGGCGGACGCCGCCGAGCACAAGATCAAGAAGGCGCCGGGGCAGGGTGCGCCGACGCTGGCGCTGATCGAGAACCCCGACATCCTGGCCGCGGTGGCGGCCTTGCCGAAGCGTCCCTACTGTGTCGGTTTTGCGGCCGAAAGCCACGAGGTCGAGCAGCACGCACGCGCCAAGCTTGTGCGCAAGAACGTGCCGCTGATCGTCGGCAACCTTGGCCCGGCGACCTTCGGTCAGGACCACAACGCGCTGCTGCTGGTCGATGCCAGCGGCACGCGGGCGCTACCGCATGCCGACAAGTTGACGCTGGCGCGGCAGTTGATTGCCGAAATTTCACAACGCCTGTCTGCATGACCACCACCCTTCGACAGGCTCAGGGCGATCGGGTGATTGAAGTTCGCGTGCTCGACGCGCGCATGGCCGATCACCTGCCTGCCTATGCCACCCCTGGCAGCGCCGGCCTTGACCTGCGCGCCTGCCTCGACGCGCCCTTGGTGCTCGCGCCGGGCCAAGCGCAGCTAGTCCCTACGGGGCTGTCGATCCACATCGGTGACCCCGGCCTGTGCGCGATGCTGCTGCCGCGCTCGGGCCTCGGCCACAAGCACGGCATCGTGCTCGGCAACCTCGTCGGCCTGATCGACAGCGACTACCAGGGCCCGCTGATGGTGAGCTGCTGGAACCGCGGCGCTGCGGCGTTCACCATCGAGCCGATGGAGCGCATCGCGCAGATGGTGATCGTGCCGGTCGTGCAGGCAGCGTTCCGGCTCGTCGATGCTTTCGAGTCTTCCTCACGCGGCGAAGGCGGCTTCGGCTCGACCGGTAAGCGCTAGCTGCTCATTCCACGACCTCGCTCGCTTCGTTCGAGTAGGCACTTTCGTTGCCGTTGGCATCGGCCGCAGTCACCGCGAAGTAGTAGCGATGGCCGGCGCTCAAGCCGGTGACAACGTGGCTCTCGACCCGTTCCACGGCGATGCCTGAGCCTTTGGCTTGGAGGTAGGAGCGGGGTGCCAAGCCGTAGTACACGCGGTATCCGGCCACGGCGACGCTGTCGGGGCCGATCCAGGTCAGGGTCGCGCTGGCCGCACCGGCCGCGCTTGGGTCCGAGCCGTCGCCGCCACCGCCGCACGCCGGCAATGCGCACAGCGCAGCCAGCTCCAGCAGCATGGCCACTGCCGCACGCGTGCAATCAGTGAAACGTCGGTTCTCCATAGACAGCCCGCCGGACGTGCACATCCTTGCTTTGGCCGCGACCTCCGCCGTAACGTTACTGCGAAGCGATGCAGCCGCGCAAGAGGACGAGCCCTCTGCGCCGCTGCTTCATACCTCTACTGCAAACGGCTCGGCGTCGGCATCAGGTTGGCCACGTCGAAAACGCCGGCGCCGACGCTGCCGGCTTCGACTTCGTCGTCGCTGGCCTCGCGCACATCGAGGACTTTGAGGTGCAGGCGCAGCGCCATGCCGGCCAGCGGGTGGTTGCCGTCGAGGACGACATGCGTCGGATAGACCTCGGTCACGGTGTAGATCGCATCGGACGGCATGTCGGGTGTGGCGTGGCCCTCGGGCAAGCCTTCGAATCGCATGCCGGGCTCAACGCCCTCCGGGAACAGCGAGCGGTTCTCGAAGCAAACCAGCTCGCTGTCGTAGTCGCCGAAGGCATGTTCGGGTTCGAGGTGCAAGTGCGCTTCGAAACCGCTGGACTTGCCTTCGAGCGCCTCCTCGACCTTGACCAGGAGGTCGTCACCGCCAAAGAAAAACTCGACGGGCTCGGTCAGCTCGTCGATGTCCGCGCCCTGGGCGTCGGAGAGCTTCCACGTCAGCGCCACGACGCAAGGCTTGTGAATCGTCATCATCATTGCCCGCTCGACCGCCCGAAGGGCAATGGCGCCCCCTTGGGGGGCAGCGAACGAAGTGAGCTTGGGGGCCGCATGCGCGGATGGTACAGGGCGAGAATATTGCGGATGATCAACACCGACCAGCCCACGCCCCTGCTTGGCGGCCTCTCACCCACGCGCTTCATGCGTCGCCATTGGCACAAGTCGCCGCTGCTGGTTCGGCACGCGTGGCCGGGCATTGCACCGCCGCTGACTCGCAGCGCGTTGTTCGCGCTTGCGGCGCGCGAAGAGGTGGAGTCGCGCCTGATCGTGCGCGAGGGCCGGCATTGGGCGCTGCGCCAGGGGCCGCTGCCGCGGCGCACGTTGCCGCCGCTGCCGCAACCGAACTGGACGCTGCTCGTGCAGGGGCTCGATCTGCATGTCGACGCCGCACATGCGCTGCTGTCGCGCTTTCGCTTCGTGCCCGCGGCGCGGATGGATGACCTGATGCTGTCCTACGCGAGCGATGGTGGCGGCGTCGGGCCACACATCGATTCCTACGATGTCTTTCTGCTGCAGGTGTCGGGGCGTCGGCGCTGGCGCTACGGCCGCTGTGCGCAGCCGGTGCTGCGTGCCGGCGTGCCACTGAAGATGCTGTCGGGGTTCGAGCCCACGGAGTCGCATCTGCTCGAACCCGGCGACATGCTCTACCTGCCGCCTGGGTGGGCACACGAGGGCACTGCGGTCGGAGCCGATTGCATGACGGCATCGGTCGGCTTTCGCGCGCCGACACAGGCCGAACTGGCTCGCGCGCTGCTCGAACGGTTGGCCGACGAATCGGGCGACGAGAAGTCGCCTCGCTACCGCGATGCTGGGCAGCTAGCAACTTCACGGCCAGGCGCCGTGCCGAGTGCGCTGCGCGCTTTTGCGCAGCGTTCGCTGGCGCGCGCGGCCGATGCGCCCGGCGCTGTCGACCGCGCGCTCGGCGAGTGGCTGACCGAGCCCAAGGCGCGGGTCTGGTTCGACCCCAACCCCAACGCGCGCTTGCGCGCCAACGCCGGCGTTGTCCTCGACCGTCGCACGCGCGTCGCCTACGACGAGCGGCAGGTCTTCATCAACGGTGAATCGTTCCGTGCTTCCGGGGCCGATGCCACGCGAGTGCGGCGGCTGGTGGACGCGCGGTCGTTGAACGCCCCTGATGTGCGTGGCTTGAGCGCCGGTGCGCGCGCATTGATTGCAGAATGGCTGCTTGCGGGCTGGTTGCACGTTCAGGAAGGAGAACATGGCCATGCATGACGCCACCGCTGACGCCGACCGTGGCGCGTTGATCGACGGCCGCAGCGAGTTCACCCATGCCGTGCGGCGCAGCCTTCGCCAGGCTTACCGCCAACGCGAGCGCGAGCTGTGTTTCGTCGATATCGATTTCGAGATATGGCCACTCGATGATGCCGAGGTACAGCGCACGTTGAGCGAGTGGGCGCGCTTGCCACAGCGCCGCCTGCTGATGGTCGGATCACGATTCGACACGATTCCTCGCCTGTTCTCACGTTTCACGGCGTGGCGCGGCACTTTCGCGCATGTGGTCGAAGCCTTCGCCACCGAAGTCGAGCCATCGCAGGTGCCGACCTTGCTGCTCGCCGGGCCGTCCAGCCTGGTGTTGGCCGACCGTCTGCGCTGGCGGGGGCATGCGCTGGGCACCGACAAGGAGGTCGCCGACTGGCGCGAGGTTGTTGACGTATTGCTGCAACGCTCGGAGCCCGGATTCGGCGCCAACATCCTCGGCCTCTAGGGAATATCCCCAGGGGCGCTACAATCGAAGGCTAGGCAAAGCGGTATAGCAATCTCTTGAGAGGTCGCCCGTTTGCCTTGACGGATACGCATATCAGCCGGATCCCAAGCCTACCGATTGTCGGTAAATCGTTCGACTCACCCAAGGAAAATCGCTCATGAACAAGTCGCTCGTCCTGGCCTCTTTGGTGGCCTCTGTTGCTCTGGCCGCTTGCGGCAAGAAGGAAGAAATGGCCGCTCCGGCTGCCGTGCCCGCAGTTGTTGCACCCGTCGCCGCTGCTGCTTCGGCTGCAGTGAACGAGGCCGCTTCGGCCGCTGCTGCCGCAACGACGGCCGTCGGTGGCGCTGCTTCGGCCGCCGCCGATGCTGCTGCAACCGCAGCCAAGGACGCCGCAGGCAAGGCCGTTGATGCAGCCAAGGATGCCGCTGGCAAGGCTGCCGACGCTGCCAAGGACGCTGCCACCAAGGCCGCCGACGCTGTCAAGAAGTAATCGGCTCGCCGATCTCCTCTTGTGAAAAGCCGCCTTCGGGCGGCTTTTTCTTTGGTTTGCGCTAGGCCACGTCGATCCAGCCGCAGCCGGTGTCAGCGTCGGCCAGGTGCAGCGTCGGCATACACCAGATCTGAGCCGCGCTGCGCAATGCAGAGAGCGCGCGCGCCGGTTCGTTGTTGTGCCGGCTCAGGTGGGCTGCCACGACATGGCGTAGGCCGTCGTGGCGGCAGGCGGCGAGCAGCGCAGTCGATTGCTCGTTGGCCAGGTGCCCGCGTGCGCCACCGATGCGCCGCTTCAGCCAGGCCGGGTAGGGGCCTTCGTCGAGCATCGCGCGGTCGTGATTGCATTCCAGCAGCAGCGCATTGCAGCCTTGCAGCGCCGATGCCACCGCGTCGGTCGGCTCGCCCAGGTCAGTGACGATGCCCAGCCGCGCCTGCCCGGCACGGCAGACGAGCTGCAAAGGCTCGGCCGCGTCGTGCGGTACGGCAAACGGCAACAGTTCGAGCGCACCGATCGTGATGCCGACACCATGGCACGCTGTGTTCACCGCCACCGTGCCGTCGCCGGCACGTGCCATTGCCGCGGACCAGGTGCCGGCACTCGACCACACCGGCGTGCCGTGGCGGCGCTGCAGCGCGAGAACGCCACCAAGGTGGTCGCTGTGCTCGTGGGTGACGAAGACGGCGTCGAGATCGCCCGGTGTGCAGCCGCGTTCGGCCAACGCCGCTGTCAGGCGGCGCAGCGGCAAACCGCAGTCGACCAGCAATCGTGTCGGGCGTTCGTGCCCGTCGCCGTGCGCTTCGACCAGCGTGGCATTGCCACTGCTTCCGCTGGCCAGGCTGGTGAAGCGCAACACCGCGGTGGACCGCGCTGCTACTTCAGATCATCGACCAGCAAAGCGACGATGCGCTGCCCCACATCGGTGGCCTCGGGGCCGCCTTGTGAGTTCTGTACCGTGACGTTGGTCTTTTCGCCTTCGCCCTTGACCGCGATGCGGTAGCGAACCGGCGCAGCGCTGTTGTCTGACTTGCCGAATGAGAACAGCTTGCTGAAGAAGCCTTGCTCCGCCGCGGTGGCAACGTTTTTCGGATCGACGTAGCGAACGAAGTACAAGCCGCCCGCACGGTCGCGGTCCTCGACGGTGAAGCCGCTGCGATCCAGGGCCAAGCCCACGCGGCGCCAGGCGCGGTCGAACCCCTCATCGACCTGCAGCGCTGGCTGGCCGGCGACAACGCGGGCGCGCGCCAATGTTGTGGATGGCGCTGACGCTGCCTTGGCAATGACCTCGCGAGCCGCTGTTTCCTTGGTGCCGAGCTTGACCATCAGCCGCGTCAGGAACTCGGCTTCCAGGCCGGGGTCGCTCGGCCGCGGCACCCACATCGTGCTCGAATCCTTGCGGGTGTCGCTGCGATCACCGGTGTACTCCTCGCTCATGCCGCGGTGGCTGATGTAGACCTCGCTCTTGTCGCCGCTGCGCTCGACGCGGGTGCGGTAGCGGTCGCGTTCACCGGTGTCGTACAGCGAGTCGAGCACGCGGCCGATCGTGCGCCGCACGATGTCCTGCGGGATCTTGGCGCGGTTTTCCGCCCAATCGGTTTCCATCACGCCGGCCTGCGCGTTGTCGATGACGAGGTTGAAGCCGCGTTCGGTCCAGAACTCGCGCAGTTGCGGCCACAGCTGCTCGGCCGGCATCGGCACCACCAGCCAGCGCTGGTTGCCTTCGCGCACAACACGCATCTCGCCAAGCGTCGTCGGCGCCACACCAACGGCGGCGGCCGCGGCCGGGTTGAGGGCGGCGCCACCGGTCTGGTAGGTGCTGGCGCTGACGCTGCCGCCGGCCGGCGCATAGCGGCCGTCGCGCTGCAACTGCGACAGATCGGGCGGGACCTCGAGCGGCGCGGTCTTGATCGACTGGCTTTTGTAGTCGACCTTGTCGCCCTGCAGCAAGTTTTCGACCGTGGAGCAACCGGCCAGGGCCAGCACGAGCGAGACGGCAAGCGTCGAGCGGGTCGGAAGCGGCATCTTTTGAACTTGCATTTGAAAGCAGGGCCGCAGGGGCGGCAGGCAAAGAAGGGGCAGGGGTCGAACGCGGGCGGGGACCGGATGGTTGTCAGCTAGAGCCTGTGGGTCACAGCGCGCCGCCTTCACGCAGCGCCGCTTCGAGCGCCGCATGGTGCGCGTCGGACAAAGGCACCAACGGCAGGCGCAGTGCGGGGCCGGTCTTGCCCATGCGCGCCAATGCCCATTTGACGGGAATCGGGTTGGCTTCGACGAAAAGCTGCCGGTGCAGCGCCAGCAGCTTGAGGTGGATCGCCGCGGCACGCTTGCCGTCGCCGGCCATCGCTGCAGCACAGAGATCGGCCATGGCGCGAGGTGCGACATTAGCGGTGACGCTGATGTTGCCGTGACCGCCGAGCAGCATCAGGCCGATCGCGGTTTGATCGTCGCCCGAGTAAATCGAAAAGCCTTGCGGCGCCTGCTTGATGAGCCAAGCCGCGCGGTCGATATTGCCCGACGCTTCCTTGATGCCGACGATGCCCGGCACTTGCGCCAGGCGCAGCACCGTGTCGTGGTGCAGATCGGCCACGGTGCGCCCGGGCACGTTGTAGAGCACCACCGGCAGATCGACGCCTTCTGCGATCGCCTTGAAATGGCGGTACAGGCCTTCTTGCGGTGGCTTGTTGTAGTACGGCACGACCTGCAGCGTGCAATCGGCGCCGACCTTCTTGGCAAAGCGAGTCAGCTCGAGCGCTTCGGCGGTGGAGTTGGCGCCGGCGCCGGCCATGATCGGCACGCGGCCCTTGGCGTGCTCGACGGCAACGCGGATGACTTCGCAATGCTCTTCGACGGTGACGGTCGGTGATTCACCGGTCGTGCCCACGGCGACGATGCACGAAGTGCCCTCGGCGATGTGCCAATCGACCAGGCGGCGCAGCGCAGCGAAATCGACGCTGCCGTCGTCGTGCATCGGCGTGACGAGGGCAACCAGGCTGCCGGTGATCGGATTCATGGCCCGAATTCTAGCGGGGCAGCATCGACGGCCTGCCGGCGCGCGGCGATGCGCTGCACGCGCCTCGGTGGGTCAGCAAGCAGGCCGTCTTCGTAGGCCACGACTTGCAGCGCCGCGCAGGCCCACAACAGCTCGCCCGGGTGCAGCAGGAAGTTTGGATTCGACGGCTTGCCGAAAGCCTCATTGCCGAGCGTGAAGGTCTCGTAGATCAACACACCGCCCGCCGCCACGCTGCCAATGATCGTCGGCAGCAGTGGCCGCCACAGGTAGTTGGTAACGACCACTGCATCGAAGGTTTCGCCGTTCAATGGCCATGGACCGCTTTCGATATCGGCGACGACCACGCGACCGTTTTGGCCCAAGACTGCAGGCAACGGCTCGACAGCCGCGGCGTCGCGATCGACCCCGGTCACCGCAAAGCCTTGCGAGTGCAGCCAACGCAGATGTCGTCCGCTGCCGCAGGCCACGTCGAGCACCGTGCCCTTGGGGCGAATCAGCGGCGTCCAGCGCCGCACCCAGGCCGAAGGCTCGCTCATGGCGTGCGTCAGAAGCAATTCCAGAGCTGCGTCGCCAGCAGCACCATCACGTCAGGTTGCAGGTACGACGCGAAAACCAACCCAAGCGCGGCCAGCGCCGCCGTGCGCCAGACCCAGCGCGAAGGCGCCTGAAGCTTCATGCGGCGGCTCCCGCGGGCGACGCCGGCCGAGCGATCGCGCCTTCGCGCACCGGCAAGTTGATGAGGGCCGCGAACACACCGAGCGCCACCGAAATCCACCAGACGACGTTGTAGCTGCCGGTGGCGTCGTACAGCTTGCCGCCGAGCCAGACGCCAAGGAAGGAAGGAGCCGATCTGATGCGACACGAAGACGAAGCCAGCCAGCATCGACATGTACTGCACGCCAAA
>JANOEG010000685.1:0-7709 GCA_031413095.1 Burkholderiales bacterium
CCGGACTTTACGCCCGCTATTCCTCCACGGAATAGCAAATCTGCCGTGACTGGGCTTTACGCGCGAGGGCCGGTGATGGACCATTAACTCAAGTCGGAATGCAATACACAAGGAGACTGCAATGGCAAAGATGAAGGCCGCTATGGCCGCCGTGCTGGTGATGGAAAAAGAAGGCGTGACGCAGGCCTTCGGTGTGCCGGGAGCGGCCATCAACCCGCTGTACGCGGCGCTGCGCGAGCGCGAGTCGATCTCGCACATCCTGGCGCGGCACGTCGAAGGCGCGTCGCACATGGCCGAGGGCTACACGCGCGCCAAGGCCGGCAACATCGGCGTCTGCATCGGCACCTCGGGCCCGGCCGGCACCGACATGATCACCGGCTTGTATTCGGCGATCGCCGACAGCATCCCCATCCTGTGCATCACCGGCCAGGCGCCGCGGGCCCGGCTGTACAAGGAAGATTTCCAGGCGGTGGACATCGAGTCCATCAGCAAGCCGGTGACGAAGTGGAGCGTCACCGTGCGCGAGCCGGCGCAGGTGCCGCGCGCCTTCCAACAGGCCTTTCATCTGATGCGCTCGGGTCGTCCCGGCCCGGTGCTGATCGACCTGCCGTTCGACGTGCAGATGGCCGAGATCGAGTTCGACATCGAAACCTACGAGCCGCTGCCGGTGTACAAGCCCGCGGCGTCGCGCAAGCAGATCGAGCGCGCGCTCGACATGCTGGCCGCGGCGAGCAAGCCGCTGATCGTGGCCGGCGGCGGCATCATCAATGCCGACGCGTCTGACTTGCTCGTCGAATTTGCCGAACTCACCGGCGTGCCGGTGATCCCGACGCTGATGGGCTGGGGCACGATCCCCGACGACCATCCGCTGATGGCCGGCATGGTGGGTCTGCAGACCTCGCACCGCTATGGCAACGCAACGATGCTGGCCTCGGACTTCGTGCTCGGCATCGGCAACCGCTGGGCCAATCGCCACACCGGCTCGCCAGAGGTGTACTGCAAGGGCCGCACCTTCGTGCACGTCGACATCGAGCCGACGCAGATCGGGCGCGTCTTCAATCCGGAACTCGGGATCGTCAGCGACGCCAAGGCGGCGCTCGAACTCTTCGTGCAAGTGGCGAAGGAACGCAAGGCGGCGAAGGCGTTGAAGGACTTCAGCGACTGGTCGATGCGCTGCGCCGAGCGCAAGAAGCTGATGCATCGCAAGACGCACTACACCGAGACGCCGATCAAGCCGCTGCGTGTGTATGAAGAGATGAACAAGGTGTTCCCGCGCGACACCATCTACGTGACGACGATTGGCCTGTCGCAGATTGCCGGCGCGCAGTTCCTCAATGTGTATGGCCCTCGGCAGTGGATCAACTGCGGCCAGGCCGGCCCGCTGGGCTGGACGATTCCCGCGGCGCTCGGCGTTGTTGCGGCGGATCCGACGCGCACGGTGGTCGGTTTGTCCGGCGACTACGACTTCCAGTTCCTGATCGAAGAACTGGCGGTGGGTGCGCAGTTCCGTCTGCCGTATGTGCAGGTGCTGGTCAACAACAGCTACCTCGGCCTCATCCGCCAGAGCCAGCGCGGCTTCGAGATGGATTTCTGCGTGCAGCTCGCATTCGAGAACCAGAACGTCGAAGACGGCGCGTTGAAGAGCTATGGCGTCGACCACCAGGCCGTCGTCAAGGGCCTGGGCTGCAAGAGCCTTCGCGTCACCGATCCGGAGAAGATCGAAGCGGCGATGGTCGAAGCGCAAGCGATGGCGCAGAAGTACCGTGTGCCTGTCGTCGTCGAAGTGATTCTCGAAAAGGTGACCAACATTGCGATGGGCACCGAGATCGACAAGATCAACGAGTTCGAGGAGATCGACTGCCGCCACCCCGAAGGACGTCAAGGCCTCGAGATGGCGGGGCTGTTGGAGTAATTGACAACCCCCGGCAGCGGCGTACCGCTGCCACCCCCCGCGGGGGGTGCGGGGCCGCTTGGGAGCGGCCCGGCGCTGGCCCCGCAAGGAAACCCCATGCCCAAGTTCGCTGCCAATCTGACAATGCTCTTCACCGAGGTGCCGTTCCTCGATCGTTTCGAGCGCGCTGCCAACGCCGGCTTCACGGCTGTGGAGTTCTTGTTTCCGTACGCGTTCGCCACAGCGGATCTCCAGACTCGCTTGACGCGCCATGGGCTCAAACTCGTGCTGCACAACCTGCCGGCGGGCGACTGGGATGCCGGCGAGCGCGGCATTGCCTGCTTGCCGGATCGTGTCGGCGAATTTCGCGAAGGCGTGGCGCGAGCGATCGACGTCGGCACGGCGCTCGGCGTGCCGCAACTGAACTGCCTCGCTGGCAAGGCGCCCGCCGGCGTGCCGGAGGGCGTGCTGCGCGAAACCTTCGTCGCCAACCTGCGCTACGCCGCCGCCGAGTTGAAGAAGGCCGGGCTCAAGCTGCTGATCGAGCCGATCAACACGTTCGACATCCCCGGCTTCTATCTCAACCGCACATCGCAGGCGCTGTCGATCCTCGATGAGGTCGGCGCCGACAACGCCTTCGTGCAGTACGACATCTACCACGCGCAGCGCATGGAAGGAGAGCTCGCCGCCACGATGCAAAAGCACCTGGCACGCATCGGCCACGTGCAGTTGGCCGACAACCCGGGCCGCAACGAGCCCGGCACCGGCGAGATCAACTACGCCTTCCTCTTTGCGCACCTCGACCGCATCGGCTACAGCGGTCACGTCGGCTGCGAATACAAGCCGGCCACGACGACCGAAGCCGGCCTGTCGTGGCGGCAACGGCTCGTGCAATAGCGCTACAGCCGGCCCGCGGTGTAGCGTTCCTCGAATTCCTTGCGTGCGCGGATGTGGTGGTTCGCGCACTGCACCATCTGCGCCGCGGTCGGGTTGTCGGCGCAGAAGTCGGGGCGTTGGTAGAAGCGCAGCCAGGCGCGCTCCTTGCGCCGCGCAGCTTCGACAGTGGCTTGCTCTGCGGCTTCACGTGCGCGTTGCCGCATTTCGGCTTCGAGCACCACCAGTTTCTCGGCGTTGCTCTCATCCTGGCTGTGAGCTGCGGGCGCACTGGCCACCGGCGCACTTGCCATTGGCGCGGCGACGATGACTGCGCTTGCAGCAGCCGCCGGTGCCACGCCTGCGCTCGGCGGCGCCGAGATTGCGGCGTCGCCGATGTGCCGGAGCGCCTCGCTGCGGGCCGACGCATCGAGCAGTTGTTCGACGCTGTAGACCGCTACCGCAACAGCCACGCAACTGACGGCGATGGCAATGGCCAGGATCAGCACGCGCCGCTGGGAAGGCGGCGTACGCAGGCGCAGCGGTGGATCGCGGGTCCAGTCGCTGTCGCTGAAGCTCATGGCTGCACGGGCGATGCCAATGGCAGTGACAAACCGCGGCGCTGCATTTCCTCGCGCACCCGGTCCGGGCGGTCGCTGACCACACCATCGACACCGAGGTCGAGAGCACGTGCGATCTCGGCCGGGCTGTTGACCGTCCACGCCAATACCTGCAAGCCGAGCGACTGCGCTTCCTTGACCTTCGCTGCATCGAGGTCGCCATGAAACACCGACCAGATGCGCCCACCGGCGGCGCGGACCATCTTCGCCACCGAGCCGTGATCCTTGAATTGAATGCCGTTGGTCCACGCCGAGCCTTCGGGCTTGCCGGCGCCGATGTTGTCGAGAAACGGCTGTTGAGCACTCAGGTACACCGTGCCAATCTCCGGCGCTTCCTTTTGCACGACGGCCAGCGTGCGCCAGTCGAAACTGAGGATCGTCGAACGATCGGCGACGCCAGCCTCGCGGATGGCGGCTACCACGGCGCGCGCAAACACCTCCGGCACCACGGTCTCCTCTGCGTTGAAGGGTGACAACTTGGTCTCGATGGCAAAGCGCACCTTGTCGTTGCCTGACTTGCGCACCAGCGCGAACAGATCGGCCAGACGCGGGATGCGCACGCCGTCGATCGGCTGCTGCTGCGGGTAGTTCTTCGCGTAGCCGGTGCCGGGCTTCAAGCGGCCGACGTCGAACCGTTGCAGCTCGTCGAATGAGAGGCTGCGGATCAGCGGGCCGCGGGCGTCGAGAAAGCGGCCGTTGGCATCACGCGTGATGTCCGGATTCAGGCTGCGGTCGTGGTGGATTACCAGCACGTCGTCGCGCGTGATCGCAATGTCGAGTTCGAGCGTCGTCACGCCGATGCCGAGCGTCAGTGCAAAGCCGGGCAGCGTGTTCTCCGGCGCCAGGCCGCGGGCGCCGCGGTGGCCTTGCAGATCGAGCGCGATTGCAGAGCCGCACGCGGCGGCGAGCAGCAGTGCAGTGAGCGATGCGAAGCGATTGATCTTCATGACACGCATTGTCACGCGTTCCAAATAAGTCTCGAACGGTTTCGCGACTGTTGCGATTGCAAACAGCCGAGAGATTCGCTCTCACTTCCGTGTGCTTTTCGGGCCCGAGGAATCGCGACAGGAGGTAAACGCATCGCAGAGTGCCAACAAGTTCACCAGTTTGCGCAGGGGCTCACCCGCAATATGCGCGGCAACCGCTGGGCAGGCGCTATTTGCGCGAGAGCGGCTGCAGCGCGCAAAGCCAATCAAGAGACGAAGGGAAGCATTCGGTGCGAAGCCAGGTACGCAATCTCTGGGACTGGTCCAAGGCCATGGCCACGACGGCGGGTGCGCTCAGCACGCCCGCAGCGCCGCGCGCTGCCTCACAGGAAGCGCCGCGCGCTGCTTCAAAGGAAGCGCTGCATGCGGTCAAGGACGAGACCGGGGTCTGGCTGGCGCGCGACGAGATGGCCATGGGCACGGCGATCCGCGTCGAACTGTGGTGCGAAGACGCAGCGCGCGGCAACGCCGCGATCGACGAGGTGATGGCCGAGATGCACCGCATCGACCGCACGATGAGCCCGCACAAGTCCGACTCCGAGCTGTCGATCATCAACCGCGACGCGGCGCGCGAGCCGGTGGCGCTGTCCAACGAGATGTTCCTGCTGCTGGTGCAGGCGCAGCGGTTTTCGCAGTTCTCACAGGGCGCGTTCGACATCACCTATGCCAGCGCCGGCAGTTTGTACGACTACCGCGACGGCGTGGCGCCAAGTGCGGCAGCGCTGGAGCAGGGGCGTGCGGCCATTGGTTGGCGCGGCCTGGAACTGGACGCACGCACACGCAGTGTCAGGTTCGCGCGCCCCGGCATGCGCATCGACCTCGGCGGTTTCGCCAAGGGCCATGCCGTGGACAACGCCGCAGCGATCCTGATGCGCCACGGCATCCACCACGCCCATGTGGCGGCGGGTGGCGACAGCCGTGTCATTGGCGACAAGCGTGGCCGGCCCTGGACGATCGGCGTGCGCGACCCGCGCAAGGCCGACGGTCTGGTCGCATTGCTGCCGCTGGTGGACACCGCCATCTCCACGTCGGGCGACTACGAACGATTCTTCGAGAAGAACGGCGTGCGCCACCACCACATCGTCGATCCGGCCACCGGGGCGTCACCGTCTTTGGTGCGCAGCGTCACCGTGCTGGCGCCGGACGGACTGACTTGCGAGGCCCTTTCCAAGACCGTGTTCGTGCTCGGTGTGGAGCGTGGCATGGAGCTGGTGGAGTCGGTTGAGGGTATTGACGCGATCGTCGTCGATGCCGCAGGCGAGTTGCATTTTTCGAGCGGAATGTCGGCGGGGCGCACGCCCGCACGGCATTGACAAACATACACGTGCACAGGGGGTTCATCATGAAGACAGGGACAACGATCCGAGCGAGACAGTGGCATGCCTTTGTACTCTGCGCGCTGGCCACGGCAACGATGCTGCTGGTCAGTGCCTGCGGCAGCGGCAGCGCCAGCAGCAGTGACACGGTGGCCGTCAACGGCGACGTGTCGATCGCCTACGCCAAACGCGCCAACACTATCACGATGAACCCGACCGACGGCGCGCCCACCGCGCCCGGCGGCGACCTGATGCTGCGCGAGAAGTCTTCGCCCAGCTCGCGCGAAATCAACGCGACCCGATCGATCACCCAGGGCAACGGCGACGTGTCCGATCCGGAGGTCAGCTACGACGGCACGAAGATCGTCTTCGCGCTGCGCTGCCCGACCGCCAACACCTCGACCATCGATGGCGCGGCCGCGTGCACGGGGCGTTGGAATATCTGGGAATACGACATGACCACCAGCGGCCTGGAGGGCGGGACGCTGCGCCGCATCACCGCTTCGACGGTGAGCGACGACGTCGATCCGGCCTACCTTCCCGCAGGCGGTGGCTTCGTTTTCAGCTCGAACCGCCAGACCAAGACCAAGGTCAACATCAACGGCGAAGACGTGTTCGCGGTCGATGAGTACGAGCGCGAGCGCGTGCTCAACCTGCACACGATGAAGGCCGACGGCAGCGAGGTCACGCAGATCTCGATCAACCAGAGTCACGACCGCAACCCGGTGGTCAAGAGCAACGGCGACATCATGTTCTCGCGCTGGGAACACGTCGGCCCGCGCAACCGCTTTGCGATCTTCACCAGCCGCCCCGACGGCACCAACATGTTCGTGCGCTACGGCGCGCACAGCCCCGGCAACAGCTTCCTGCACCCGCGCGAAATGGATCCGGCGGGCCGATTCAGCGGCCACATCGCGTCTTCGCTGATGTCCTTGTCCGGCACCCGGGAAGGCGGCGCGTTGATGCTGGTCGACGTCGAGAACTTCTCGGAGAACAACACCCCGGCCAACAACCGCGTCACCGCGCTGTCCGGACAGCGGCACTTGACCAACCGCGAGATCCCCGATGGCATGGGTCTTTCGCTCGTGGGCCGCGCCACGACGCCGTACCCGCTGTGGGACGGCACCGACCGCGTGCTCGTCGCCTTCCGCACCTGTGAGGTGACCAAGGACGGCGTCGTCGTCCCGTGCACGCGCCTGACAGCAGCCGAGATCGAGCGCCTGGATTCGGAGCGCACGATGGAAGAAGAGGCTGCCGACTCGATCCAGGACAACGTGCCGCCGATCTACTCGATCTACATGTACGACCCGAACGTGCAGACTTGGTTGATCGTGGCCTCGCCGCCGACCGGCTTCATGTTCACCGACCCGGTGGCGATCCAGGCTCGCACGGAGCCGGCCGTGGCCGCGCCGACCGAAGTCAATGCCACGCTGGCTGCAGCCAATCGGGCGACGATCGAAGTGCGCAGCATCTATGACACCGACGGTCTGAACCGCATGGGCGAAGCGGTGCTGACGGCGGGCGATCTGCCGGCCGGCTGCGCGCGCGGCATTGCGCAGACGGCGGCGACGCATGCCGACGACACGCGTTCGATGGTTGCCGACATCGGCAAGATGAAGGATCCGGCCGACCCAGCCTACCACTGCGCTCCCGCGCGCTTTGTGCGTGCGACGCGCGCGATGGCGCCGCAGGAAGGCATGAGCGGCATGCGCGAGGCCATCGGTGAGACCGACTTCGAGCCGCAGCAGATCCTGGGCTATGCGCAGGTTGAGCCCGACGGTTCGTTCAAGCTCGAAGTGCCGGCCGACACGCCGCTGGCGCTGTCGATCATCGACGCCAAGGGCCGCGCTTTGCAATCGCACCTGAACTGGATTCAGGTGCGCCCTGGCGAGCGCCGCACTTGCGACGGCTGCCACAGCCCGCGCCGCGGCGCCTCGATCAACGACGCGGCGCAGGCCAACACCTTGCCGGCGGCGCTGAACCCGGCGTTGGCCGGTGCGCACGCGAGCGGCGAGACGATGGC
>JANOEG010000686.1:0-6420 GCA_031413095.1 Burkholderiales bacterium
CAGCTCGACGACTGCGCCGCGCGCCTGTCGCTCAAAGAGCGCTTCATCTACGCCCAGGCGCCGGTGGACACGCGCACCGAGCAGCAACTGCAGCACTTCCTCGACTGGGCCGGCCAGCACGCCTACTCCGGCCAGGCCGGCGCGCCGTGGTTCCTGGACCAAGTGGACGGCCACAGCCGGCTCGACGCGATGGAGCAGGCGCTGCGCGCCTGCACGCTGTGGCTGTGGCTGGACCTGCGCTTTCCTGGGGCCTACGGGCACCTGGAGGCAGTGCTGGCGCTGCGCGGGCAGCTCAACGACGGGATCGAGCGGCAGTTGAAGGGGAAGAGGCCGTTGGCGCAGATGAGGCATCGGCAGCGCAGGGGTGGGTGACAAGAGTGGGCACCACAACCGCTGCATCCTACGAGTCAACTCGAGCGCGCGGTCACCCGTCTTTTCGTGCGCTTAGTCTTGATCGGCCTCTTTGACTCCGTTGTTGCCGCCTCTGCCACCGCTGGAAGGACCTGCTGTTCCACTCCCGGCGGAACCGCGTCGGTCGGGCCAGTAGGAAGCGACAGGTCATAAGACTCTGCAGGAAGCATCCGCGCAGCCTCCCGCTCCGAGCTGTGCCAATGCTGATCGAGCTCGCGCTCTAGCCATTCCGTGACCTGGAGGCTGGCCTCGTAGGACTCAAGGAAGTAGGGTATGTCCACCGGAAGAAACACGCCCCGTGCAGCGCGTGCGTGAGAACCGGCCTTCTTTAGGTATGTGTCGTTGACCAAGCCTCTGTTGTGCACGTGAATGTCGCGGGTCGCCTTGAGTTCGATGTACTTGTGAAACGCGGGGCACTCCAGCAGATTGACCGACAGCAAGCTCTCAAGCGCCTCGGCGAATTCCGCTGGGGACTTGTATGAAAGCTCGTTCAGCAGGCTGTCTGTAGCCTTCAGGTGTACCTCCTCGATAGTTTGTGCCTCCAACACTGCCTGTAGGGTCACATTTCGTTTGGCTCCCAACTTGTGAGGGTAGCGAACGACCACGGATCGAAGTACGTCGCCCAGCAATGCTTCCACAATGGTGACGAGCTGGCCGATGCCGTTGACGGGCATCTGGTGGAACGCCAAGAACTGGTAGCGACCCAGAAGCTCAGGTTTCGAGTACGTCTTCGTGCTCTGTATAGCGGTCTTGTCGGAGCGGTAGCCAACCGGAAAGGAGATATCAATCGATTCAGACGTGTTTGACGAGACGTTTCCCGCAATCACGTCAAATGCCCCGTACGTCAGTTGGGCAAGCTCGCCCTGGTTGAATAGCGCGTGTCTCGCATTGGAGACCAGTCGATAGAGAAGATTGCCCAGTGTTGGCGGCGTCATGGTGTTCCAGACGTGTAGCGGGTTGGAGGCAGATGCGACTGCTTGGTCTGGCCATCGTACCGACGTTGTGTTGAGCAGCCCAATCGGCCGACGTCGAACGTTTGCGCCGTGATAGCGAACGACCATTCAGTGGCAGGGCGCCGAAGTAAATGCGCTTCCGCTGCACCAGCTAGATGTGGCAAGGGCGCGCACTGCGGCAGAGACCGGACGCCAGCACCTGCATTGCGGCGTGCGCGGCCCGCCATGACTACACTGTTACTCATGCACCCGCTGATCGAAACCCATCGCGCCGAACTGCTCGCCCTGGCGCGCAGGCGCGGCGTCACGGGTGTTCGCATTTTCGGCTCGATGAGCCGAGGCGACGGCAACGACAACAGCGACGTTGATCTGCTGGTGACCCTGGCCCCCGGAACCAGTGCGTTGGCCCTGGGTGGCTTGTTGCTGGACGCGCAGGAGTTGCTCGGCCGGCGCGTGGACGTCGTCACCGAAGCGAGCCTGCACCCTACGCTGCGCGATCGCGTGGTGGCGAGCGCCGTGCCGCTGTGAAGGCGAGTCCAGAGGCAGACCGGGTGCTGCTGGCGCACATGCGTGAGTGCCTGGACCGCATCCGCGAATACACCAACGCAGAACGCTCCCGCTTCGACGCTTCGCGCTTGGTCCAAGACGCGGTAATTCGCAATCTGCAGACCTTGACCGAATCGAGCCAACGTCTGTCCGACGAGATCAAGGGCAGCGAGCCGCAGATTCCTTGGCGCGAGCTCGGCGGGTTCCGCAACGTGATCGTGCATGGCTACCTGGGCGTTGACGTCGGCGCGGTCTGGCTGGTCGTCGAGCAGGATTTGCCAGCGCTGTCCGAGGCGGTCAACCGAATGCTCGTGCAACCCGGCCCCAGCGGCCCATGAAAACCCCCGCCCGCCTCCAGTCCCTCCAAGACGAAGGCTTCATCGACAGCGTGTCGCGCCAGCTGATGAGCGGCAAGGAAGCCACGGTCTACGTGGTGCGCTGCGGCGACGAGACGCGCTGCGCCAAGGTCTACAAGGAAGCCAACAACCGCAGCTTCCGCCAGGCGGTGGACTACACCGAGAACCGCAAGGTCAAGAACACGCGCCAGGCGCGCGCCATGGCCAAGGGCACGCGCTTCGGCCGCCAGGCGCAGGAGGCGGCGTGGCAGAGCGCCGAGGTCGATGCGCTGTACCGGCTGGCGGCGGCGGGCGTGCGCGTGCCGCGGCCGTTCAACTTCTACGACGGCGTGCTGCTGATGGAGCTGGTGACCGACGCGCACGGCGACGCCGCGCCGCGCCTCAACGACGTGGCCTTCACGCCCGAAGACGCGCGCGCCCACCACGCCACGTTGCTGCAGGAAGTGGTGCGCATGCTGTGCGCCGGCGTCGTGCACGGCGACCTGTCGGAGTTCAACATCCTGCTGGCGGCCGACGGCCCGGTGATCATCGACCTGCCGCAGGCGGTGGACGCGGCCGGCAACAACCACGCCGCGCGCATGCTGCTGCGCGACGTGGACAACCTGCGCGACTTCTTCGGCCGCTTTGCGCCCGAACTGCTCGCCACTGAGTACGGCCCGGAGATCTGGGCGCTGTACGCGGGCGGCCTGCTGAGCGTGGACAGCCCACTCACCGGCCGCTACGAGCGCGACAACCGCCCGGCCGATCTGGCCGGCGTGATGCGCGAGATCGACGATGCGCGTGCCGAAGAGGCCGCGCGCCGCTTGCGCATGGCTACGACTGCGGCGTGAGCGCGCTGCCCTACCTGCGCGGCTACGCGCCCGAGTTGCTGGCAAAAGCGCAGCAGCTCATCGACGCAGGCACACTGCGCGAGAGCGTGCTGCGCCGCTACCCGCAGGCCCACGACGTGCGCAGCGACCGCGCGCTGTTCGACTACGTGGCCGCGCTGAAATCCGAGCACCTGCGCAACGCCGAGCCGCTGGCCAAGGTGGCGTACGACAACAAGCTGCAGGTGTTGCGCAATGCGCTCGGCACGCACACCGCGGTGTCGCGCGTGCAAGGCACGAAGCTCAAGGCCAAACGCGAAATCCGCGTGGCGAGTGTGTTCAAGGAAGCGCCGGCCGAGTTCCTGAAGATGATCGTCGTGCACGAACTCGCGCACATGAAGGTGCGCGAGCACGACAAGGCTTTCTATGCGCTGTGCACGCACATGGAGCCGTCGTACCACCAGCTCGAATTCGATGTGCGGCTCTGGCTGACCGCGCAAGAAGGCAGCGAGGCCGTGAAATGAAAAGAGCCGGCAGCGCTGCCCTCGTACTCGCAGCGCTGGTGTCCGCCGCCAGCGCCGCAACGCCGGCGCAAGACACGATGGCCCAGCGCGTGCAGGCCTGCACCGCCTGCCACGGCGATCAGGGCCGCGCGGCGGCCGACGGCTACTACCCGCGCATCGCCGGCAAGCCGGCAGGCTACCTGTTCAACCAGCTCACCGGGTTCCGTGATGGGCGTCGGCACTACGCGCTGATGGTCAACCTGATCGAGCCGCTGGCCGGCCCCGTTGGCGAGGCCTACCTGCGCGAGATCGCGGCGCACTTCGCAGCCATCGAACTGCCCTACCCTGCACCGCAGCCGCCGACAGCGTCGCCGGCGATGCTGGAGCGCGGACGCACACTGGCGCTGCAAGGCGATGCGGCGCTCGGCGTGCCTGCGTGCGCGGCTTGTCATGGCAGTGCATTGACCGGCATCTTGCCGGCCACACCTGGGCTGCTCGGATTGCCGCGAGACTATCTGAATGCGCAGCTCGGTGGCTGGCGCACCGGCAACCGGCGCGCTCTCTCGCCGGACTGCATGGCCGAGGTAGCGAAAGCGCTGGCGCCCGAAGACATCAGCGCCGTGTCGCAATGGCTGGCTGCGCAGCCGGTGCCGGTGCGGGCCCGCGCGGCCGAAGCCTTGCCCGCACCGGCGTCCAAACGCTGCGGCGGGGGTGTGCGATGAAACGGATCGCGTTGGCAGCGATCGTCGTCATCGCGGCGCTGCTGGCGCTCGCCGTCGCCGCGCTCAACCGTCTCGACGAATCCCCCGCGGCCAGCGGACCCGGCGACGCCGCGCGTGGTGCCTACTTGGCGCAAGCCGGCCACTGCGCCGGCTGCCACACCGCACGTGGCGGCGCGCCGCACGCGGGTGGCCGCGCGCTGGCCACGCCGTTCGGCACCGTCCATGCCGCCAACCTCACACCCGACGACGAGACCGGCATCGGCCGCTGGAGCGACACCGACTTCTGGCGCGCGTTGCACAACGGCCGCTCGGCCGATGGCCGCTGGCTGGTGCCGGCGTGCCCGTACCCGAACTTCACGCAGGTCTCGCGCGACGACGTGCGCGACCTGTTCGCCTACCTGCGCAGCGTGCCCGCCGTGCGCCAGGCCAACCGCGCGCACGAGCTGCGTGGGGTCTACGGCACGCAGCCCGCGCTGGCGGTGTGGCGCGCACTGCATTTCCGGCCCGGCACGCCGCCGGCCGATCGCGGTGCCTACCTCGTCAGCGGCCTCGGCCATTGCAGCGCCTGCCACGGCCAGCGCAACGCCTGGGGCGCCACCGACGGGCCGCTCGACGTGCGCGGCGGCTTCGTCAGCGCGCAAAGCTGGTTCGCCCCGGCGCTCGACGATGCGCGCCAGGCCGGCGTGGCTGGGTGGTCGCAGGCCGATGTGGTGGCGCTGTTGAAGAGCGGCCGCAATGCGCACGCCACCGTCAGCGGGCCGATGGCCAGCGTCGTCGCCGGCAGCACGCAGCATCTGGCCAACGACGACCTGCATGCCATCGCCAAGTTCTTGCGCGCGTTGCCCGCGCGGCGCACGCAACCGCCGGCGCACGAGGCAGCACTGGCAGCGCAGCGCACGCTCGGTGCCAAGCGCTACGAAGAGCACTGCGCCGACTGCCACGGTGAGCAAGGCGAAGGCAGCCCCGGCGTCGCGCCCGCGCTGCGCGGCAACCGCGCGGTGATGATGGACCCACCCACCAATGTCATCCGCGTCGTGCTCGGTGGCGGCTATGGGCCGGCCACCACAGTCAACCCGCGGCCGCACGGCATGCCGCCGTTTGCGATTGCGCTGTCGAATGAAGATGTGGCAGCCGTCGTCACGCACATCCGCAGCGCCTGGGGCCACGACGCGTCCGCAGTCAACGCCGTGGCCGTGGACCGGCAGCGAGGGGACGCAGGGCGTTGACCTGACGTGGTCAGCGCGGTTTGGAAAACCCGCCCTCGACCCACGCCGCCGCGCTGCCCGGGGTCAGCTTGAAAGCCGCCGGCACACGCGCCTGTGCCAGCTGATTGCCTTCGGCATCGGTCGCTGTCAACACTGCATGCGCATCGTCGTCATCCGGCACGATGTCGAGCGTGACCTCGACGCGCCCGCCACCGTGCGCGACGAACACACTTTTGTGCAGCAGCGCATGCAACTGCTGCTCATGGCGGCGCAAGACCTCGGACGCCGTCTTCACCAGCGTGTTGAACGCCGCCGTGTCGAGCGGCTTCGGGTTCTTCTTGTCGCGCCCCATCGTCCACGGCCCGACGAGTGCCGGCTCGGCCTCGCCGGCCTTGATCATCTCCACCGCCCAGCCGTCGTCATCGTTGTTCTTGATGACCCGTGCTGTCCAGCCGTTGTCGCGCCACAGCGTGGGTTGGTGCAGCGGCTCGGTGTCGGCGAGGTCGGAGGTGTTCATGGATGTTGGCGTCCTGGGCATGGCTGGATTGTCACAGCCCGCATGGCACACAATCCCGCCGCATGAACACTCAGATCTCGATCATCGGCGCGCCGACCGACATCGGCGCCGGCGCGCGCGGCGCGAGCATGGGGCCGGAAGCGATGCGCGTGGCCAACCTGGTGCCGATCCTGGAAGGCCACGGCCTCGAAGTGATCGACCGTGGCAACCTCGTCGGCCCGGCGAACCCGTGGCTGCCGCCGGTGGACGGCTATCGGCATCTCGCCGAGGTGGTGCAGTGGAACCGCACGGTGCATGAAGCCATGCTGGCCGAGCTGAAGCTCGGCCGCCTGCCGATCCTGCTCGGCGGCGACCATTGCCTGGGCCTTTGAATAACTAACTCTTCAAGCAAGGAGTCCGGG
>JANOEG010000687.1:0-3536 GCA_031413095.1 Burkholderiales bacterium
AGGATGGCGATCTCGTTGATCAGCGCCGCGTGCGAGCCCAGCACCATGGGCAGGGCCCACAGCACGACCCAGGCCGCGATCTCCCACGGGCGCCACCGTGAGCGCGCGAGTAGCGAGCCCTGAACATTCATGTGGGCACCCTCGCGCTGCGCGCGGTCCCGCCACGCGGGACGCAGCGCCCCCTTCGGAGCGGCCGAGCGGGGGCGCTCATCGCCCGCCCTGCCGCACGAACAGGCCCTGTGGCCGCCAGAGCAGGATGGCGATCATCAGCGAATAGACGATGAAGCTACCGAGCTTGGGCACATAGTACTTGCCCATCACGTCGGCGATGCCGAGCACCAGCGCGGCCACCAGCGGCCCGGTGATCGAGCTCGTGCCGCCGACGGCGCAGACGATGAGGAAGTACACCATGTACTTCAGCGGGAAGGTCGGCTCGACGCCGAGCAGGTCGGCGCCCAACGCGCCGCCGAGCCCGGCCAGGCCCGAGCCGACGGCGAAGGTGAGCATGAAGACGCGGTCCACCGGGATGCCCAGACCGGCGGCAACGCGCGGGTCATCCACCGCCGCGCGCAGCCGCGCGCCGAAGCGCGTGCGCGCGAGCAGGAGTTGCAGCAACACAGCCAGGGCCACACAGACGGCGATGATGAACAGCCGGTAAGCGCCCATGCCGAGCTCCAACGCGCCACTGCCGAATTCGAAGCGCTGACGGAAGAACGCCGGCAACTGGACGATCTTCTGCTCCGAGCCGATGGCCCAGTCCACGCCCGCCACCGCCATGAACACCAAGCCGATTGAGAACAGCACCTGGTCGAGGTGCGGCTTGGTGTACATCGGCCGGTACAGCAGCCGCTCGAGTGCCGCGCCGGCCAGCGCCGTGAGGACGAAGGCGGCCGGCAGGCAGGCCAGGAACGGCCAGCCCGCCTTCTGCATCAACAGCACCAGGATGTAGCCGCCGGCCATCGCGAAGGCGCCGTGCGCGAGGTTGATGAAATTCATCAACCCCATCGTCACGGCCAGCCCGAGCGACAGCACGAACAACAGCATGCCGTAGGCGATGCCGTCGAAGAGAAGGGTCAGCACGGGTGCGGACCTACTTGGACTTGCCGGGATCCTTCAGGGCCTTGATGGCATCGAACTCGATGTTCCACAGTTGGCCGTCGCGCTTCTCGACCTTGCGGATGTACATGTCGAGCACGATGTCGCGCGTCTGCGCATCGATGTACACCGGCCCGCGCGGGCTCTCCCAGACCTGGCCCTTCATCGCCGCCATCAGCGCTTCGCCGCCGACCCCCTTGGTGGTGTTGAGCGCGTTCGTGACGAGGCGCATGCCGTCCCAGCCGCCGATGGCCATGAAGTTGGGGCGGAACTTGTGCATGGCCTGGAAGTCGGCGACGAACTTCTTGTTCATCGCGCTCGGGTGTGCGGCCGAGTAGTGGTGCGCGGTGATGACGCCCAGCGCCACGTCGCCGATTTCGGCCAGCTGGTCGTCGTCGGTGATCTCGCCGGCGCCAATGAGGCGAACGCCCAGCTTGTCCAGCCCGCGCTCGGTGAACTGCTTCATGAACGGCGCGCCCTGGCCCGACGGCAGAAAGACGAAGAGCGCATCGGGCTTCAAGTCGCGCACCTTCTGCAGGATCGGCGAGAAGTCGGGGCTGCGCAGCGGCGTGCGCAGCTTCTCCATCACGGTGCCGCCGTTCAGGGTCACGCGGTCGGCGTAGAACTTCTCGGCGTCGAAGCCGGGTCCGAAGTCGGCCACCAGCGTCACCACCTTTTTGATGCCGTTCTTGTTTGACCACTCGGCCATGCCGACCGCGACCTGCGGCAGCGTGACGCTGGTGCGGGTGACGAAAGGCGAAGCCTCGGTGATGCTCGAGGTGCCGGCAGCCATGACGACGAGCGGCGTCTTGCTTTGGGTCGCGATCGGCGCTGCGGCCAGCGCGCAGGGCGTGAGGCCGAAGCCGGCAAGGACCGTGACCTTGTCGTTGACCACGAGTTCCTGAGCCAAGCGGCGCGTGGTGTCGGGCACGCCGGCGTCGTCTTTGAGGATGACCTCGACCTTCTTGCCGCCTGCCTTGTTGCCGCCCTGGGCGAGGAAGAGCTTCACCGCGGCGTCGATCTGGCGCCCGGTCGAGGCGAACGGACCGGTCATCGGCAGGATGAGGCCGATCTTCACGCTGTCGCTCTGCGCTTGCGCGCGGCCGGCGACGATCACCGAGGCCAGTGCGCCGAGGGCGGCGAGGTGTTGTCTGCGACGCATCTTTGTATCTCCTGGTTGTTGATCGATTGTGGGGGCAGGGTGCATGCCTCGGCGCTGCGGACAAGTCCTAGCCATCGGGCCGCCAGGCCGAGTCGATGACGATGCCGCCGCCGGTGACGCGAGAGACGCAGGCGCACAGCCTGTCGTTGCGCTGCTGCTCGGCGGCGCTCAAGAAAACGTCACGGTGGTCGATGCGGCCATGGGTCTCGAGCACGTCGACGGCACACAGGCCGCACTCGCCGCGCAGGCAATCGGCCAGGCAGGCCACGCCGTGGGCCTGCAGCGCGTCGAGCAGCGAGCGCTCGGCCGCCACCTCGAAGCGCAGGCCGTGGCGCGGCAGCGCCACCCAGAAGGGCTCGGCCGGCGCATGGCCGCTGGTGCCGAAGGTCTCGAAGCGCAGCCGCTGCGGTGCGCGGCCGGCCACTGCCCAGGCCTCGCGCAAGGCTTCGATCAGGCGTACCGGGCCACAGGCCAGGGCCTGCGCGTCGGCCGGCAGCGCGGCGATACGCTGTGCAATGTCCAGGCGTTCGCCGCGGGTGCCGGCATGCGTCTGCAAGCGATCGCCGAGGGCCTCGCGCAACTCGCCCTCGTAGACGAGGTCTTGCGCGTCGCGCACCGCGTAGTCCATGCGCAGCTCGGTGCCGGGCAACGAAGCCAGCGTCAGCGCGTGGCCGACCAGCGGTGTGATGCCGATGCCACCGGCGACGATCCAGGTCGGCCGCCGACCCGAAGGCAGCTCGAAATGGTTGGCCGGCGCTTGCGCCGCGACTTGCTGGCCGACCTGCAACGCGTGCATGAAGGCTGAGCCGCCGCGGCTGGCGTCCAGCCGCTTCACGGCCACACGCCACGGTGCGCCCCTGAGCGGCTGGCCGACCAGCGAGTAGCGCCGCAGCTCGCGCTGCCCGTCGGCCAACGGCAGGTGCAGGCGCAAGTGCGCGCCCGCCGTCCAGGCCAAGCCAGGCGGGGCGTCGAAGGCAATCTCGCGCACCGTCGGTGACAGCGCGCGCACGTCCTGCACACGCAGCGCGAATGGGAAATCTTGCGCAGCGGCTCCGCTCATCTCACGCCCACCCGGCGGCGGATCATCATCGCGCCCGGGACATGGCGCATGCGTTGGTGATTGGCCAGCACGGTGGCGAGGTTGCGCTGCGCATTGCGCGCGTGCTCGCGCGCCAGCGCCTCGGCGCGCGTGCCTTCGCCGCGCACGATGGCCTCGATCAGCGCATGGTGCTGCTCGTGCGCGATCACCAGCCGGTCGCGCGCGCGCGGACCACCGCGG
>JANOEG010000688.1:0-19906 GCA_031413095.1 Burkholderiales bacterium
TGGCTGCGGCAGACCGTGCTGCCGCGCAAGGCGCCGTGGATCGGCGCTGTCTCTGAACTGGACGCCAACGCACCGCGCGTGCTCGGTCGCGGCACATGAGCACACCGCAGCCGCTGCGAGGGCTGCCGTCGTCAGCCCAGATCGCCAAGGCGACGCTGATGCGCCTGGCGCAGGACCGGCTCGAACCGACACCGGAAAACTATGCGCGTGCCTGGATCGAGTCCGGCGGTGCTGCGCCTCGGTCGAAGGAAGCTGCGCCTGTGCCGGTGCGGCCAACTCCAAACGAAGATGGCGCGCAGTGGGCGCAGCTCGTCGATCAGCTCGTGCGCGGCCTGGAACAAGGCGGGCGCCAATGGACCGTGTCGCGCCGCAAGGAAAGTGTCAAGCACGTGTTTGCCAGCAGTGGCAACCATGCACAGCGCTTGCGCGAGCGGTTGACGCATCTCGTTGGCGCGTGGCAAAACGATGGTCAGCACGAAGGCCAGCCCGATCTGCGCGGCGACGAGCCAACGGCCGCGACCGGCGCTGCGCCGGCCCCTGCTGCGTGGACCGACGTGGCAGCGAGCTTCGAGCAAACGCTGCGCGTGGCGCTGCCGGCAGACGATGCCAACGCTATCACCGTGGTCCAAGAGCTGGGTGAACACGCAAAGCGGTGGCGCAGCCAGGGCGCCGATGGCAGCCTGGCTGCAGAGGTCGAAGCCACCTGCGCGCAAGCGCGCCGCGTCTTCCTGCAGCGCCACCACTTGGTCGATGAACTCGGCAAGCTGGTGCGCGCGCTCAGCGAGGGCCTGACCGATCTTGCCGAAGACGAAAGTTGGGCGCAGGGCCAGGCCGACGCGATGCGTGCCAGCCTCGAGGGCGACGGCTTGAGCGTGCGTGGCGTGCGGGCCGCTGCCGACATGCTGACGCAGACACGCTTGCAGCAACAGCGTCTGCGCGGCGAGCGCGACCGCGCGCGCGGCGCGCTGCGCGCGCTCGTCGAGAGCCTGTCGTCGGAGCTGCAAGCGCTCGGCGGCCAGACCGGTCGGTTCAGCGAAGAACTGGTGCGCTGCACCGATGATCTCGAGCAAGCCGATTCGCGCGAGCAGATGAGCAGCGTGCTGCACCAGATGCTTTCCGCCAGCCGCAGCGTGCAGACCGAAGTTGCCGACGCCAGCGCGCGCATCACCGCCAGCCGCGTGCAGGCAGACGAGTTGAACAGCCGAGTGCGAGAACTCGAAGGCGCGCTGCAGCGCCTGTCCGAAGAAGTCTCCACCGATGCGCTGACGCAGGTGGCCAACCGCCGCGGCCTGGCGCAAGCCTTCGATGTCGAGTCAGCGCGCAGCCAGCGCGAAGGCCGTCCGCTGGCGATCGGGCTGATCGACATCGACAATTTCAAGAAGCTCAACGATTCGCTCGGCCACGGCGCCGGTGACGTGGCCCTCAAGACGCTGGCCACACAGGTTCGCACGGCGCTGCGGCCGGTCGATCACGTGGCGCGTTTCGGCGGCGAAGAATTCGTCGTGTTGTTGCCGGGCACCGCCGCGGCCGACGCGCAGGAAGCCCTGACGCGCGTGCAGCGCAGCCTCTCCATGAGTCTGTTCATGCACGAAGGGCGCGAGGTCTTCGTCACCTTCTCGGCCGGTGTGACGGTGTGGCGCACCGGTGAGCCTCTCGGCAGCTCGCTCGAACGTGCCGACAGCGCGCTCTACGAAGCCAAGCGCACGGGCAAGAACCGCACCTGTGCCGGTTAGCTTGAGCCGGTTCTAGGACCGCCTGGCCAACTTGGCCAACAGCTCTATCAGCATCGCGTGCTCCGCACGGCTGAGCTGACCCAGCAACTCGCGCTCCATCGGCTCGGCCGCCGCAGCAGTGTCACGGGCGAGCTTGCGTCCGCGGTCGGTGATCACCACATGCTGCGAGCGGCCATCGGCGGCGTTGCGCTCGCGCTTGATCAGGCCACGCGTCTGCAGACCATCGAGCAGCAGCGTCAGCTTCGGCGCGGCCACGGCCAGCGCGCGCGCCAGGCGTTTCGGCGTGATGACCGGATTGGCCATGACCAGCATCAGCAGCGAGAACTCGACCTTGTTCAGGCCGAACGGCGCGCCGATGTGGCGCCCAAAGGTGTCCATCGTCGTCACCGTCGCGCGCGCGATGTGAAAGCCGACGATGCCAGCCAGCGGCCCGAACGACAGCGGCGCAGCACGCGCGTCGAGCGCCGCCGCGTCGGCCGCAGCGGATCGGCTGGCCTTCATCGCTGTCGCCGTCGGGCGCCCCAACGCCGCGCACCGTCGATCGCTTGCACAGCGTGACTAGGCTTCCGGCGTGAAGCCGACGCGCTTGACGATCGGCGCCCAGCCGGCGTTTTCTTCGCGCACGGCCTTGGCCAGTTCGGCCGGCGTGTTGGCACCGGCCTCGATGCCGAACTGCGCGAAGGCCTCGGTTGTTTCGGGCGCATTGACCGCGGCGCCGATCGCTTGCGCGAGCCGCGCCACGACGTCGGGTGAGGCCTTGGCCGGCAGGAAAAAGCCGTACCACTCGCTCATCGTAAGGTCGCGCAGACCCTGTTCAGCATAGGTCGCCACGTCGGGCGTGAAGCGCGAGCGCGTCGCGCCCGAGGTGGCGAGCAGGCGCAGCTTGCCGGTTTTCAGGTGAGGCAGGTAGTCGCCGATCGGCGAGCTGAACGCGGGCACCTGGCCGCCCAGCAGGTCCTGGATGCCGGGCGCCGATCCGCGGTACGGCACGTGGTTGAGATCGATGCCACTGACCTTGCCCAGCAGGGCCGCGACGAAGTGCGGCGGTGAGCCGGCGCCCGGCGTGCCGTAGCTGGCCTGCGCCGGGTTGGCCTTGGCCCACGCCAGATAGTCGGCGACGTTCTTGACGCTGGCCGGCACCGCTGGGCCGACGCCGAGGCCGAAGGCCACCGTGCCGCCGGTGCACACCGGCGTCACGTCGTCGATGCCGTAGGGCAGCGAGCGGTAGATGTGCGGGTAGAGCGTGATCATCGCGGCCGGCGTCAGCAGCAGGGTGCTGCCGTCCGGCGCGCTGCGCTTCAACTCCTCGACGCCCAGCCGGCCGCCGGCACCGGGCTTGTTCTCGACCAGTGTGTTCTTGGCGTAGCTGCCGCGCAGCTTGTCGGCGACTCGGCGCGAAACGGCGTCGGTGGTGCCACCGGCCGGAAAGCCGCAGATCACGCGCGCGCTTTCGAGCGTTTGTGCAAAGGCCAGGCCGGGCCAGGCGGCGGTGGCAGCCGTTGTGGCGGTGGTGGCGATGAAGGTACGGCGATTGAACATGGTGCTGTGTCTCCTGTTGTGGCGAGCGGTTATCGAGGTTGGCGACGTTAGCGAGGCGCCATGCGCAGCGCGCCGTCGAGGCGAATCACTTCGCCATTGAGATGGACGTTGGTGACGATGTGCGCGGCCAGGGCCGCAAATTCCTCGGGACGGCCGAGGCGCTTCGGGAAGGGGATCGATGCAGCGAGCGACTGCTGCACCTCGTCGGGCAGTTGCGCCATCAGCGGCGTGTGGAACAGGCCGGGTGCGATCGTGCAGACGCGCACGCCCCATTGCGCCAGGTCGCGCGCCAGCGGCAGCGTCATGCCGACGATGCCGCCCTTGCTCGCCGCATAGGCCTCCTGGCCGACCTGGCCATCGAAGGCCGCGACCGATGCGGTGTTGACGATGACGCCGCGCTCGCCGTCGTCGAGCGCTTTCTGCGTCACGATGCGCGCTGCGGCCAGCCGCGAAACGTTGTAGGTGCCGATCAGGTTGATGCGCACGACGCGCTCGAAGTCTTCGAGTGGTGCCGGTGAGCCGTCCCTGCCGATGATGCGCTTGGCGGTGCCGATGCCGGCGATGTTCATGACGATGCGCGGCACGCCATGCACGGCCGTCGCCGCATCGAGCGCGGCAGTGACCGAGGCGCTGTCGCAGATGTCGCAGGTGCTGGCAACACCGCCGATGTCGGCGGCCACGCGCTGTGCGCCGGCGGCATTGATGTCGAGCACGGCCACCTTGGCGCCCAGCCGCGCCAGTTCACGCGCCACCGCTTCGCCGAGGCCCGAGCCGGCACCGGTGACGAGAGCCGAGGTGCCCGCGATCTTCATGGCGTGGCCTTGTTCGGCAGGATGGCGAACGGGTCGGCCGCAGTGCCTTCGTACAACGCCTGCACCAGTGCGTCGCGATGCGCGAGCACGGCGCGCTGGTTGATCGAGCCCTTGTCGGTGACTTCGCCCTTGTCGATCGACGGCGGCTCGGCCAGCACGTGCAGACGCGCGACGCGACTCGCGCTGCCGGTGGACTCGCGCCACAAGCGGTCGGCCAGCGCCTGAAAAAACGCGCGCACATCGGCGTGGTGCAGCACTTCGGGCAGCGGCGTGCCCGCGGGCATGCCGGCGAGGCGGCGGCACTCATCGGCGCGTGGGAACAGCAGCGCGCCGACATCGCCGCGGTTCAGGCCGGTGATCACCGCGTCCTGCACGCACGGGTCACCCGCCAGCACGATCTTGGCGCGCAACGGGCCGACGCTGACGAAGGTGCCGGTCGATAGCTTGAAGTCTTCGGCGGTGCGGCCGTCGAAGAGCAGACCGCGCTGAGGGTCCGCGGCATCGATCCACTTCACGGCGTCGCCGGTGCGGTAGAAGCCTTCGTCGTCAAACGCCGCCGCGCTCTGCTCGGGCGCGCGCCAGTAGCCCGGCATGACATTGGGGCCGCGAAAGCGGATCTCGAGCTTGCCGTCCAACGGCACCAGCTTGGCTTCAACGCCAGGCGCCGGCAGGCCGATGTGGCCCGAGGCGACATCGGTGCCGACGGCAAAGGTGCACGACGGCGCGGTCTCGGTCATGCCCAGTCCGGTGATGACGCGCACGCGCTCGCCGACCGCAGCCTCGGCATGTGCGTGCAGCTTGTCCCAGACTGGCTGGCTCATCGCTGCGCCGGCAAACATGATGGCCTTGCAGCGTTTCCACAGCGTGTCGCGCAGCAGCGTGTCGCTGTCCATCGCCGTGGCGATTTCTTCCAGGCCCTTGGGCACGTTGAAGTAGATCGTCGGTGAGATCTCGCGCAGGTTGCGCAGCGTCTCGGCCATGCCCGAGGGCGTGGGCTTGCCGTCGTCGATGTAGAGCGTGCCGCCGTTGTAGAGCGCGATGCCGACGTTGTGGCTGCCGCCGAAGACATGGTTCCACGGCAGCCAGTCGATCAGCACCGGTGGTTCGTCGGCTAGAAAGCCGAGGCATTGGCGGATCATCTGCTGATTCGCGCACAGCATGCGGTGCGTCGTCATGACGCCCTTCGGGTCCTTGGTCGAGCCCGACGTGAAGATCAGCTTGGCGATCGTGTCAGGGCCGACCTGGGCATGCGCGGCGGCCAGCGCTGGCCCCGGCGTGGCGGCGAGCAGGTGATCGAACTCGCGCTGGCCGACGATGCGGGCAACGCCGCTCGGCACCGTGGCGTCGATGGCTTTGGCATACGACACGTCGCTCGCGTACACCACGCCCGGCGCCACCATGCCGAGGATGTAGCGCAGCTTGCCGAAGTCTTGCGAGACCAGCGAGTACGCGGTCGAGACCGGCACGCAGGGCACGCCGGCCCACATCGCGCCGAGGGCCAGCGTCAGGTGTTCAAGGTCGTTGCCGGACAGGATCGCCAGCGGCCGCTGGGCCGACAGGCCGAGGTCGAGCAACGCTTGGCCCACGGCCTGGGCGCGCGCCAGCATCTGCGCATAGCCGATGCGCCGCCACTCGCCGCCGTTTTCGCGTCGTGCGACCAACGTGCGCTCCGGCGCCGATTGCGCCCAGTGTTCGAGGCAGTCGGTGAGGCGCAGCGGGAACGGGCGCAGCGCTTCGGTCGAGTGCACGAGCGTGCTGCCGTCGGCGCGTTGCTCTACCCAGGCTTCGACGCAGCCGCCGACCTGCGCGTCGCGATACCGAACAGGGCTCACGATCTCTTCACCACGTTGCGCACGCGCCGAAGGCTCGCCAAGCCGGCAATCCGTGGGTGAGAGCGAGACAAAGGGTCATGACGTCCAGTGGAGCGACAGATCAATATAGTTTCGAAAAATAACCAGATGATCCGGAGAAACCCGAGCAATCAAGAAGGTCGCCGAAGCAAGCCTGCGCCGCAGGTAGTTGCCATCGAAAACTGATCAGTCGAGCGATCACCACGCGCGTGAAGCGCAGTTCAGCCGCCGGTATCGGTTCGCGGCGGCGGCAGCAAGAAGCTGGTGGCCGTGGCATTTGCTGGTCCAGCGCTGAGCGTCGCCGTCTGATCCTTGAGCCCAATGCCTGAGTGCTGGCCTCGGCGGGCTTCGTGTAGCAGATTGCGCAGTTTGTGCGCAGCTTCGTCGTAACCCAGGCCCGCCGGGCGGACGTTGGAGATGCAGTTGCGGTTGGCGTCGGTGAGGCCCGGGGCGGGCATCCAAGTGAGATAGACGCCCAGGCTGTCGGGCGAACTGAGGCCCGGGCGCTCGCCGATCAGCACCACCACGAGGCGCGCGCCCAGCAGATGACCGACGTCGTCGCCGATGGCCACGCGCCCTTGTTCGACCAGCGCCAGCGGGCCCATGGTCCAGCCGGCGGATTGCAGCACCGGCAAGACGCGTTCGAGCAGGGGCAGGGCGTGCCGGCTGACGGCTCGCGCGGACAAGCCGTCGGCGACGACGACCGCCAGGTCGATACCGGTTGCGCCCGCGCTGCCAACCTGTTGCTGGCGTCGCAACAAGGTGTCGCGAGAGGCGGCATCCAGTCGCCTTCCGAGATCGGGCCGCTGAAGGTACGTCTGACGGTCGCTGGCGGCGCTGTGCAGTGCCAGCACGTCGTTTGACAGCGCGCTCAATGCCGCTTGCAGTGCCGCCGTGTCCATCCGGTCGTGCACGGCGTCGCGCGCCTGCGCATGCGCGAGCTGAAAGGCGAGGTGCGCCTGCGTCGGCAGGCTGACGCCGGCGCGGCCCAGCGCAATGCGCGCGTCCGTGAACTGGCGCAGCGCTTGCCAGGGATTGGCGATCACCACGCGATTGCGTTCACTCATCGCAAGCGGCGCATCGCCGACGCGAAGAGGTCGGGCAGGTCAGAGGGCAGACGGAACTGCGCGTCTTCTGGCTTGCCACTGGCGCTGAAGATCCGCGTGCGCTCCAACCAGGCCTCGAACTCCGGCGCCGGGCGCAGGCCGAGCAGGCGGCGCGCGTACAGGGCATCGTGAAACGACGTCGTCTGGTAGTTCAGCATGATGTCGTCCGAGCCCGGAACGCCCATCACGAAGGTGCAACCCGCGGTGGCCAACAGGGTCAGCAGCACATCCATGTCGTTCTGGTCGGCTTCGGCATGGTTGGTGTAGCAGACATCGCAGCCCATCGGCAGGCCCAGCAGCTTGGCGCAGAAGTGGTCTTCCAGGCCGGCGCGGATGATCTGCTTGCCGTCGTAGAGGTACTCGGGGCCGATGAACCCGACGACGCTGTTGACCAACAGCGGCTTGAAGTGCCGCGCCACCGCGTACGCCCGCGCCTCGCACGTCTGCTGGTCCACGCCGTGGTGCGCGTTGGCGGACAAGGCGCTGCCCTGGCCGGTTTCGAAGTACATGACGTTGTCGCCCACGGTGCCGCGCTTCAGCGAAAGCGCCGCGCTGCGCGCTTCACCCAGCAGCGCCAGGTTCACGCCGAAGCTGGTGTTGGTGGCCTCGGTGCCACCGACGGATTGGAAGACCAGATCCACCGGCGCTCCGCGCTCGATGGCCTGCAAGGTGTTGGTGACATGGGTCAACACGCAGGACTGTGTCGGGATCTCGTAGTGCTCGATCACGCGCGCCAGCATGCTGACGAGCTGGACCACCTGGGCCACGTTGTCCGTCGCCGGGTTGATGCCCAGCACCGCGTCGCCACTGCCGTACAGCAAACCGTCGAGCAGGCTGGCGACGATGCCGCTGGCGTCGTCGGTCGGGTGATTGGGTTGCAGGCGCGTGGACAGGCGCCCCGGCAGGCCGAGAGTGTTGCGAAACGCCGTCGTGACCTGGCACTTCTTCGCCACCAGGATCAGGTCCTGGTTGCGCATGATCTTGGCGGCGGCCGCGGCCATCTCGGGGGTGATGCCGCAGGCCAAGCGGGCCAGCGTGGCCGTGTCGGTGTCATCGCCCAGCAGCCAGTTGCGCAAGTCACCGACGGTCAGGTGAGCGATGGGCGCGAAGGCCGCGGCGTCATGCGTGTCAATGATCAGCCGCGTGATCTCGTCGCTCTCATAGGGAATCAGTGCGTCGCTCAGGAAGCGGCGCAGCGGCACGTCGGCCAGCGCCATCTGCGCGATCACGCGCTCCTCGGCTGATTGCGCCGCAATGCCCGCGAGCCGGTCGCCGGAACGTTCGGGCGTGGCCTTGGCCATCAACTCCCGCAAGCTGTCGAAGGTGAAGCTGCGCGCACCGACGCGGTGAGTGAAGGCGGGAGGGTTCATCGCCGGTGATGCTGCATCAAAGCCCGCGGTTTGAACACCTCCATCGCCGGGCACGCGGTCGCTGACCGGTACCGCACAGCATGTCAGCAGTTCGCGCGGCCCCAGCTGCGCCGCGCTATGGGCGCATCGGGCGGCGGAGGCTGTGAGATTCGAACTCACGGACCCTTGCGGGTCGGCAGTTTTCAAGACTGCTGGGTTAAACCACTCCCCCAAGCCTCCTGGGTTTCGCCAAGGGGCCGCACTTTAACGCGTGCGACACTGCGCGCCGAATTTTCCAGTGCCGCATGAACACCACCGAGATCTTCCTCATCGCGATGATCATCATCTTCGCGCTGCCGTATCTGATCTGGCGCCTGGGCCGCACCGACTACTGGGCGCCGCTGGTGGTGGTGCAGATCGTCACCGGCATCGTGCTCGGGCCTGGCGTGCTCGGTGCGGCGTTTCCCGAGTACTACCAGTTCGTTTTCAACCCGCAGGTCGTCACGGCCTTGAACGGCGTGGCCTGGTGGGCGGTGATGTTGTTCGTCTGGATCGCCGGGATCGAACTCGACTTGCGCCAGGCCTGGCAGCGCCGCGGCGAGACTGGCCTCACCGCCGGCCTCGCGCTCGGCGCGCCGCTGGCGCTGGGCTGTGCGGCCGCGCTGCTGCTGCCGGGTGGTGGATGGCGCGGGCCTTTGGGCGAGCATTGGCAGTTCCTGCTCGGCATCGGTATGGCGTGCGCAGTGACAGCGCTGCCGATCCTGATTCTGCTGATGGAGAAGCTGTCCATCCTGCGCCAGCCGCTCGGCCAGCGCATCCTGCGCTATGCCAGCCTGGACGACATTGCGATCTGGGGTGTGCTCGCGCTGATCCTGCTCGACTGGCAGCGTGTCGGCCGCCAGGCCGCGTTCCTGGCGCTGTTCGCGCTCGCTGCCGCAGCGGTGCGCTGGGCGCTGCCGCGCCTGCCCGAGCGTGACCGCTGGTACATCTCGGTCGTGTGGCTCGCCGCCATTTCCTTCGGCGCTGACTGGTCAGGCCTGCACTTCATGGTCGGCGCGTTTCTCGCTGGCGCGGTGCTCGATTCCGAGTGGTTCGAGCAGCGCGAGATGGATCAATTGCGCCACCACGTGCTGCTGGTGCTGATGCCGGTGTTCTTCCTCTCGACCGGCCTGCGCACCGCGTGGTCGGTCGGCGGCGCTTCGGTGTTCGTCGCCGCCGCGATTCTGCTCGTGGCGTCGGTGGCCGGCAAACTCGCCGGTGTTGGTGTGGCCGGCAAGCTGCTCGGTTGGACGCGCCATGAAACCTGGGCCATCGGCTGGCTGCTGCAGACCAAGGCGCTGATCATGATCATCTTCGCCAACGTGCTGCTCGACAAACAGATCATCAGCGCCGACACCTTCACTGCGCTGCTGATCATGGCCGTGGCCAGCACGATGTTGACAGTGCCGTTGGTGACGCCGCTGCTGGCGAAGATGGGGCTGACGCGCGACCTACCGCAGCGGTGACTGCGCCTGCTCGCAACGCACCTGCACCACCTCACGCCGCCCGCCGTCCACGCGCACGGCGGTGAGGGCGCCGCCCCAGACGCAGCCGGTGTCGATGCCGAGCAGGTCAGGGCGGTTGACCAGGCCGAGCGTGGACCAGTGGCCGAAGGCGATCGCGCTGTCGGCGCTGGCGCGCTGCGGCGCGTCGAACCAGGGCACAAGGCCGGGCGGCGCTGCGCCGGCGCCTTCCTTGACCTTGAAATCCAGAGTGCCATCTGCAGCGTGCACGAAGCGGATGCGCGTCAGCACGTTGATGACGTGCCGCCAACGCTCGGCGCCTTGCAGTGAATCGCTCCAGCGTGCCGGCTCGTTGCCGTACATCTTTGGCAGGAAATTGGCCAGATCCGGACCGCGCAGCAACGTTTCTACTTCGGTTGCGAGCGCGAGTGTCTGGAAGGATGTCCAGGCCGGGTTGACGCCGGCATGCACGCACAGCCAGCCGTGGCGCTCGAGGGCCAGCGGGCGCGCGCGCAGCCACTCGAGCCAGGCGTCGCGCTCAGGTGACTCGAGGATTTCATTCAAAGTGTCGCTGCGATGTGCAGGCCGCACGCCATGCGCGACTGCGAGCAAGTGCAGGTCGTGGTTGCCGAGCAGCGCATCAGCCGACGCGCCGAGACCGCGCACACGCTGCAGCACGGCCAGCGATTGCGGCCCACGGTTGACCAGATCGCCGAGGATGGTGAGGCTGTCGCGCGACGGCGAGAAACCGATCTCGGCGAGCAGCCGGTCGAAGGCGTGGCAGCAGCCCTGGAGGTCGCCGATGAGGTAGTGCACGCGCCGATTCTGCTACGCTGGACAGCCTTTCACCCCCGCCTTTGGGCATGGACGTTGCGCTTCTCGTTTTTCTGATCCTGCTCAACGGTGTCTTCGCGATGTCGGAGATGGGGCTCACCGCCAGCCGCAAGGCGCGACTGCAGGTCATGGTCGAAGCCGGTGAGCGCGGCGCCCAAACGGCGATCGAGCTGCACGACAAGCCGACCAAGTTCCTGTCCACGGTGCAGATCGGCATCACCTCGATCGGCGTCCTGAACGGCATCGTCGGCGAGGCGGCGTTCTCGCAGCCGCTGGCGGCCTGGCTGATGCACACCTTCCCGGCGCTGCCGGTCAAAGGAGCGGCACTGTCCGCCACCGCCTTGGTCGTGGTGATCATCACCTTCCTCACCATCATCTTCGGCGAACTTGTGCCCAAGCGCGTTGGCCAGCTCTACCCGGAAACGGTGGCGCGCCTGGTGGCCACGCCGATGAATTGGCTGTCCACCGCGACGCGGCCGTTTGTGGCGCTGCTGTCGATGTGCACCGAAGCGATGTTGCGTGTGCTTGGCATTCGCGGCGACACCAACCGCAGCGTCACTGAAGAGGAAATCGCGGCCAGCCTGGAAGAGGGCGTCGATGCCGGCGTCATCGAGCAGCAAGAACACACCATGGTGCGCAACGTGTTTCGCCTCGACGAGCGCCAAGTTGGCTCGATGATGATCCCGCGCGCCGAGATCACCTGGCTCGATGCCGCTGTGCCGTTGGCCGACACGCTGGCCCTCATGAGCGAACATCCGCGCACGCGCTACCCAGTGTGCCGCGGTGACTTGACCGATGTCGTCGGCGTGCTCGCGGCGCAGTCGCTGCTGCCAGCGCTGTCGCGCCATGAATCACCATCGATCGCCGACTTGGTGACCGCACCGGTCTTTGTGCCCGAAACGCTGACCGGTATGGAGCTGCTCGAACACTTCCGTGGCTCCGATGCCGAACTGGTCTTCGTCGTTGACGAGTACGGCGAAGTGCAGGGTGTGATCACCGTGCGCGATGTTCTCGAAGCGATCACCGGCGAGTTCAATGCGCCGGCCGACGGCGACGCCTGGGCCGTCCCCCGCGGGGACGGCAGCTGGCTGCTCGATGGTCTGATCCCGGTACCCGAAATGAAGGACCGCCTCGACCTGAAAACCTTGCCCGAAGAAGACCGTGGCCGCTACAACACGCTGGCCGGCATGATCATGCTGTTGCTAGGCCGCCTGCCCAACACCACCGACAGCGTCGAGTGGGACGGCTGGCGATTCGAAGTCGTCGACATGGACGGCAAACGCATCGACAAGGTGCTCGTTGCACCCCTCGTTGAAACCGCAGAGTGAGAGCCGTTCCATGATCGACCCCGTTCTCTTCGCCACGCCGGTGGCCCTCGACCGCGTGCAGCACCGCCTCCAGCGCCTGCATGTGCCTGCGGTGCGCTTTGACCGCACCTCCGGCATGAACTCGCTGTTTGTCGCCGCGGTGGAATTCATCGACGCGGCGCGCGACTACCCGATCGTCTTCATCGAAGCGGGACAGGGCGACGACGGCCAGCGCGAAGTGGCGCCGGTGGCCGTGCTGGGCCTGACCCAAGGCGAGAACCTGATGCTGAATGACGACGGCTCCTGGGCCGCTCGCTATGTGCCGGCGCTGTTGCGCGGCTACCCGCTCGGTCTGGCGCGCACCGATGGACAGAGCTATGTCGTCGTGATCGACAGCAAGGCCGAGGCGCTGTCCACCACGGCCGGTGAACCCTTGTTCAACGACGCGGGCGAGCCGACGCCGATGCTCGAGGAGCGGCGCAAGTATCTGGAGCAACTGGAAAACGAAGCGCAGCGCACGCGCCTGCTCGGCCGCAGCCTGCTCGAGCTCGATCTGCTGCAGCCGATGCGTTTCGAGGCGACGCTGCCCGACGGCAAGCAACTCAGCGTCGATGGCTTTCTCACCGTCGATGAAAAGAAGTTCAACGCGCTGCCCGACGACAAGTTGTCGCAGCTGCACAAGAGCGGCATCCTGGCGATGATCTACGCCCACCAGTTCTCGCTTGGACTGATGCGCTCCTTGGTCGAGCGGCGTGTAGCACGTTCGCCGAAGACAGCTTGAGCGTCCCCGGTCTTGCCTGAGGTGTCGCCGGGTCACGCCGGTCGCCCTGTGTGGTTCAGGGTGATTGGCGAGCACGTACTGCGGTAGTAGAGTCAGTGTGCAGTCTTTACCCGGAGGTCGTCATGCAAGTTGTTTCTCTGGTCTTCGTTGTCAGCACGTTCGCACTGGCGCTGCCTGCCGCTCAGGCGCAAACCGCGGACAAGGCAAAACCGGCCGCCGAGGCCAACGTCAAATCGGCAAACGTTGCCAAGCCGGTGGCGCCGGGCAAGGCAGCAGCGAGTGACACCAGCAAGTCGAAGGTCGACGGCGTGTCAACGCAGCGCTCAGCGCCCGCCGACATGAAGAAGAACTACGACGACTGCAACTCCAAGGGTGGCAACGCCAGCGACGCTTGAGGGTGGTCTAGCGTTCCAGCCGCCAGACCTGCCCATCCGGGCTGTCCGTCAATACGTAGAGCCAGCCGTCCGGCCCCTGGCGGACGTCGCGGATGCGGGCGTTGCGCTCGGCCAGAAGTTGTTCTTCCTTCAGCACCTTGCGGCCGTCGAGTTCGAGGCGTGCCAGGTGTGAACCGCGCAAGGCGCCGACGAAGAGGTTGCCCTTCCAGCCCGGGTAACGGTCGCTGGTGAGAAATGCCATGCCTGACGGCGCAATCGACGGTACCCAGAAGCGCAGGGGCGGTGCGACATCGGCGCGCTCGGTGCCGTCGCCGATCTTGGTGCCGATGCCGTAGTTGCGGCCATAGGTGATGACCGGCCAGCCGTGGTTGGCGCCGGCTGCGGGCACGTTGAGTTCGTCGCCGCCTTGGGGTCCGTGCTCCACGGTCCACAACTCGCCGCTGCCCGGGTGCAGCGCAGCGCCCTGGATATTGCGGTGGCCGTAGCTCCAGATCTCGGCTTTTGCACCGCTGCGCTGCGCAAACGGGTTGTCGGCCGGCGCCTTGCCGTCGGCTTCGATGCGCACCACCTTGCCCATGTGATTGTCGAGCGTTTGTGCGTCGTCCTTGCGTGTGAAGCGGTCTCCCAGACCGACAAACAGTTTGCCGTCGCGCGACCACACCAGGCGCGAGCCGAAGTGGTTGTTGCCGCCGCTGACCTTGGGAGCTTGGCGAAAGATCACCTGCACATTGGCCAGCGTGTTGCCGTCGAGCTTGCCACGCGCCACGGCTGTACCGGCACCGCCCTCACCGGCTTCGCTGAAGCTCCAATAGACGAGCTGGTTCTGCGCAAACTGCGGATGCAGCACAACATCGAGCAGGCCTCCCTGGCCAGCGGCCACCACCGACGGCAGTCCGGCCAATGGCTCATTCAGCTTGCCGTTGCGCTCGACGATGCGCATGCGCCCTGGCCGCTCGGTGACGAGCAGGCGGCCGTCGGGCAGAAATGCCAAACCCCACGGATGATCGAGGCCCTTGGCGACGACAACGGGCTTGAGTGTTTGAGCGATCGCACCGGCGCTGAGAAACGCCGCTGCGACAAAAAGCAGGAGGGATCGCAAGATGGTTCCAACTCGTGGGGCATCGACACGGTCATCGTGCCCCAGCGCGAAAGACCCTACGGTGTTCAGCGATCTATGCGAACAATCTTGCCGTCGTCGGTGAGCAGGTAGAGCCAGCCGTCGGGGCCTTGACGCACGTCACGGATGCGTTTGCCCAGGCTCTTGACCGCCGCGATCTCTTCACGTGAACTCACATAGTCACCACTCAAGGTGAGGCGCCACAAGGTCGCGCCCGCGAGAGCGCCGCTGAACAGGCTGCCCTGCCACTCCGGGAAGCCACCGCCGGTGTAATAAACCAGGCCCGCAGGTGCTGTCGATGTTGGCGCCCAGAACGTCTTCGGTTCGGTGTAGCCGCTGTGGTCGGCGCTGATGCGGCAAGCGTCGCCTTGCGGCGCGCCGTAGTTGCAGCCATAGCTCTTGACCGGCCAGCCGTAGTTCGCGCCTTCCGTGACGCGGTTGAGCTCGTCCCCGCCTTGCGGGCCGTGCTCGGTGATCCAGAGGTTGTTGGTCCCGGGCACGACGGTGGCGCCTTGCGGGTTGCGGTGGCCCGTGCTGAACACGCTGGCATTGCTGCCGTTGCGGCTCATGCGCACGACCTTGCCAATGGTGTTGGTGTCGTTCTGCACGCCGTCGGTGCGCGCGCTGCCGTTGTTCGCCTCCAGGCCGCGTTCACCCGTCGCCAGGTACAAGGCCTTGTCGGCACGAAACGCGATGCGCGCCCCGTAATGCACTTCGCCTGCCACCTTGGGCGACTGGCGCCAGATCACCGCAACATCTTGCAAGGCGCTGCCGACGAGGCGGCCGCGAGCCAGCGCGGTACCGCTGCCGCCAGCGCCCGCTTCGGAGAAGGCGAGATACACCCAGTTTTCACCGCTCGCAAAGTCGGGGTCCAGCGCCACGTCGAGCAACCCCCCTTGGCCCGCGAACAAGACCGCCGGCACGTTGCCAACGGTGGTGTCCACGCCCGAACCGTCGGCGCGGACGATGACCAAGGAGCCGCTTCTCTGCGTGACCAGCATGCGGCGATCGGGCAGGAACGCCAGACCCCAAGGCCTGTCCAGCGTGACCCCGAGCACCGTGGCGCGAGCCAACGTGTTCGGCGGGTTGTTGGCCGGCGGCGCGTCACCGCCACCGCCGCCACCACCACAAGCAGCGATACCCAGCGCCGTAGCCCCGAGCAAGGCGATGCAGGCTTGCATCAAGGAACGGCGGAACGTCGGTGCGCGAACAGGCTTTGGCATGGCGCAGACTCTAAGGGCGCTGCGCCCAGGCCATGCAGCCAGGCGTAAGCGGCCCCGGCCGTTTGTTTGCAAAAAGTCTCTGAAGGCGCCGCGGCTCGCAGGTGCGTACTGCCATGGAACTCACCGCTTGTTTCGAATGCAGTGCGCACTCCTGTTGCGCCGAATCTCCTTCGTCCGACCCCACAGCGGGTGTGCATAAACTGCACGCATGCCTGTCACTGCCTGTCCCACCCTCGACACACTGCGCGCCTGGCTCAGCACCGAAGCGGCAGTGCTTGTCAGCGTGTTGGAGACACAGGGTTCGGTGCCGCGCGAGGCGGGGACGTGGATGGCGGTCTTTGCCGATCGCGTGCTCGGCACTGTTGGCGGTGGACATTTGGAGTTCGATGCGATCACGCAGGCGCGGGCGGCGCTGGCCGGTGGCGGACTCGAAGCGCAACGCCGGTTCGCACTCGGCCCTTCTCTCGGCCAGTGCTGCGGCGGTGTGGTCCATCTAGGCTTCGAGCATGTGCAGATTGCGGGCGCGGCTGCACTGATCGAGCGGTTGCAAGCCGAGCAGGATGCACGCCGCATGCCCGTGGCACTGTTCGGCGGTGGCCATGTCGGCCGGGCCATCGTGCGCGCGCTGGCGCCACTGCCAGTGCGCGTGCACTGGATCGACAGCCGCGACGAAGTTTTCCCTGAGGCGCTGCAGACACAAGTGCGGGCTGAGCATTCGGCGCCGGTGGAAGCAGCCGTGCGCGAGCTCGAGCACGGCTCGCGCGTGCTCATCATGAGCTTCTCGCACGCCGAAGACCTCGAGGTGGTGGTGGCCTGCCTGAAGCGCCTGCGCGAGCACGACGACCTGCCATTCATCGGTCTCATTGGCAGCAAGACGAAGTGGGCGACGTTCAAGCATCGGCTCGAAGCGCGTGGCTTTGAGGCTGCCGAGCTGGCACGCATCACCTGCCCGATCGGCGTTCCCGGCGTGGTGGGCAAGGAGCCCGAGGTCATCGCCGCAGCAGTCGCAGCGCAGCTCATGCAGCAGCGTTGACATCGGCAAGCAAGTCGTTGACTGAGGCAAGCATCGGCGGCAAGATTGCCAGATGGTCGTCACGGCAGAGTCTCCCAACATCCTGGCGCTGCGCCGCTTCAGCCGTTTCTTCACGCGACAGCTCGGCCTGCTCGACGAGCACCTGCTGAGCAGCGGCTTTTCCCTCACCGAGGTGCGCGTGCTGTACGAGATCGCGCACCAGCAAGGCACGACAGCCGCCGATCTGCGGCGCGAGCTGGCCATCGACGCCGGCTACCTGAGCCGCATCCTGCGCCGCTTCGCGGCCCAAGGGCTGGTTGAGCGCAGATTGCATGCGACGGATGCGCGCAGCAGCACGCTCACCGCCACCGCCAAAGGCAAGAAGTCACTGGCGCCGCTCGAGAGGGCGTCGAGTGCGCGCGCCGCGACGCTGATCTCTCACCTCGACGCCGGCAGCGCCGACGAGTTGCGGCGGGCCCTGAGCACGGTCGAGCGCGCATTGACGCCAGGTGCCAAAGCCGCACCAGGGCCGGTCGTGCTGCGCCAACACCAGGTCGGCGACATCGGCTGGGTCGTGCACCGCCAGGGCCTGCTCTATGCGCAGGAGTACGGCTGGGACGAAACCTTCGAGGCGCTGGTGGCAGAGGTCGCGGCCAAGTTCGTGCGTGACTTTGATCCGAAACACGAACGCTGCTGGATCGCCGAGCAAGGCGGCCGCATCGTCGGCTCGGCGTTCATCGTCCGCAAGTCGGCCCGCGTTGCCCAATTGCGCCTGCTGTACGTGGAGCCGTCCGCGCGCGGGCAGGGGCTCGGCGCCAGGCTGGTCGACGAATGCATCCGCTTTGCACGCGGCAAGCACTACAAGACGTTGATGCTGTGGACCAACGACATCCTGCGCGCGGCGCGGCATGTGTACGAGGCGCGCGGTTTCGTGCTGGAGAAGCAAGAACGCCACCGCGCCTTCGGCAAGGCTTTGGTCGGGCAGTACTGGACGCTGGCGCTGTGATGGCCGCACGCAGGACAGAACGGTGGGCACTCAGCGCGGCGGCGTTGGTGGGCATCCAGGTCGGCGCCGGCATCGCCGGCAGCCGCTGGCTGGTGAGCGAGTTGGGGCCGCTGTCACTGACCTTTCTGCGTTACGCGATCGCCCTGGCCACGCTGCTGCCGCTGCTGGCCTGGGTCGGCGGCACGCGCGCCTCGCTGGCGCGCCTGACGGTTGGCGATGCGATTCGCGTATCGCTGCTAGGCATCGTGCAGTTTGGGGTGCTGATCGCGCTGCTCAACTTTGGCTTGAAGCATGTCGAGGCTGGTCTGGGTGCGCTGTTGTTCGCGACCTTTCCGCTGATGACTTTGGCCATCGCCACGATTGCCGGCTACGAGCGCTTCGATGGGCTGTTGGCCGCAGGTGTGCTGCTGTCGGTTGCCGGCGTCGGGCTGGCGCTCGGCGTGCATCCACCAGCGATGAGCCGCGCCGGCTTTGCGCTCGGCGCGGCCTGCGTGCTCGGTGCGGCATTCTGTGGCGCCGTTTGCTCGGTGCTGTACCGGCCGCTGCTGCATCGCCACGCCACGCTGCCGCTGGGCACGCTGGCCATGGCGGCGGCGGTGGCCGCACTCGCGCCGACGGCAGCCGCCGAGGGCCTGTTCACGCAAGCGCGCGCGCTGTCGGCCGCGCAATGGGCTGCCGTGGTCGCCATCGGCTTGTCCAGCGGCGCCAGCTATTGGGTGTGGCTGTGGGCGCTCAAGCACACCGCGCCGACGAAGGCGACCACCTTCCTGGCCCTCAGCCCGGTGACGGCCGCGCTGATGGGCAGGTTTGGATTGGGTGAACCGATCAGCGCCGGGCTCGTCGGCGGTGTGATCTGCATTCTTGTCGGGCTGGTGCTGACCGCGTCTCGCTCGATCTCGTCCGCGTCAGCGCCGCACAGCCCTTGAACCTTGCGCGTTGTGACGCGCCGCTTGCGGCGACAACGCGTTCGGAAAGTACAGCGCCGTCAGGCTCTTGCTGTGCACTGGGCTCGCCGAGTGGATATCGGTGCTGCCGTCGGCGTGACGCCGCCAGTCGCGTACCCAATGGATGGCGTCGCAGACTTCGAGCAGGCCCATCGTTTCGCGGTCGCCAACGAGCACGCCTTGCACATGCAGGCCGAACTGCTCGCGCGCGTGGTCGAGCTTGTCGAGCGTTGCCCGCACACAGCCGAACTCGCCGTCGCTGACGATCAGCAGGTCGGCGCCCTGCCATGCGGCTTCATGCACGCAGTCGAGCGCGCGCTCGATCGGCGTCTGCACATCGGTGCCGCCGTCGAAAGCCTGCGCCATCAGCTCGAGCGTCGCATTCAGATCACCCAGATCGCGCTCGATCAATTCGCCCGGGCCGCCGAAGGCCAGCAGCTTGCAGGCGCGGCCGCTCGCCTGCGCAGCGCGCAGCGCTGCAATGGCAATGGCCTTGGCGATGTTTTCCGGCGCCCCGGCCATCGAGCCCGAGGTGTCGAGGCAGAGCACGAACGGGCCGCGCTCCAGCGCTTGCGAGGTCGGCGCGGGCGCGGCATTGCCCTGGATGCGACCGTCGGGGTCGGGCCGCCAGTCAATCACCAGCGCTTCGGTTTCGTGCGCCAGCAAGCGGCCCTCGGCCTGGCGCGCGCGCCACAGGCGCTTGCCGACCGGGTGGCGCAGCAGGATCGCTTCGCTGGGCAGCATGTGCTCGATGCGCGAATCGAAGCGGATGCCGGTGATCTCGCCCGGCGCACCGGCCAGGCGTGTCGGCACGGCGCGCAGCGGCGCGCGCTTCGCTGCGGCGTCACGCGCACGCTCACGTGCGGGATGCGCGGAGAACTCGCGGCGGCCCAGGCGTTGCAGCAGGGCCGTCAACTCCGGCAGCGACGCCAGTCGCTCGGCGGCGCGCCGCGCCTCGTGCCATGCGCGCGAGCGCAGGCGTCCGCGCAGCTCGCCCCAAGGCAGGTGCGCGCCGCCGGACAGGTCGCGCAGCAACGCCAGATCGGCTTCGAGTCCGTGCAGTTCAAGCTGCCACGCCTGTTCGAACTCGTGTGCCACCTGCGCAATGGCGGCTTCGCGCGTCAACCGCGGCTCGAGGTCCACGGCACGGCCCAAGTGCCACAGCATCGTGCGCAGTAGCTGCTCGGCCAGCGCTGGCATGGCGCGCGTAATGGCGGGCAAGTTCAGTGCGCCGACGACGTTGCGCAGCGCGGCAGTGGCGTGGGCGTCACCGAAGTCGGCCTCTGTGCCTGGCAACGCACCGGCGTCGAGCGCCGCGAGCCAGACCCGCACGTCGTCGAGCCGCTGCTCGCGCTGGCCGACGGCGGCTGTCAGCGTGGGCAACCACACCGGCCGG
>JANOEG010000689.1:0-3359 GCA_031413095.1 Burkholderiales bacterium
GTCGAGCTCGGCCAGACGCATCGCCAGGCGCTCGAGTTGTTGTCGCAGGGAGTCTTTCATCGTCGGTTCAATACGGCGCAGGCGTGGCCGCGTCGATGCAGCCACGCGCCAACACACGCGTCGCTAGAGTTGGGTGTCGCCGCTGTCGGTCGGGCGTGAAGTGCGGCGCAGGAACAGGCGCGAGACCGTCTCGGCCACCCGCTCGCGCTGCTCGCCGTCTGCCGCGTTCAACTCGGCATACGCGCCGTGCAGCATCTTCTGCGTCAGGCTGCGCGCCATCGCGTCGAGCACGTCCTGCGGGTTGTCGCCGCGCGCCAGCAGCTTGCGCGCACGCACCAGTTCGGCTTCGCGCCAGGTGTCGGCCTGTTTGTTCAGCGCCTGGATCAGCGGCACCGTGGCGCGCTGGTCGAGCCAGTGCGCGAAGCTCTGCACGCCGGCGTCGATGATGGCCTCGGCTTGCTCGACCGCGGCCTGGCGTTTTTCACCGGCGGTTTGCACCAGCGTGGACAGATCGTCGACGGTGTAGAGATAAACGTCGGCGAGCTTGGCGACTTCGGGCTCGATGTCGCGGGGCACCGCCAGATCGACCATGAACATCGGCCGCCGCCGCCGCGCCTTCAGCGCGCGCTCGACCGCACCCAGACCGATGATCGGCAGCGAGCTCGCGGTGCACGAGACGACGATGTCGTAGCCGTGCAGTACCTCGGGCAAGTCGGCCAGCCGGATCGCCTGGCCGCCGAAGCGCGCCGCCAGCGCTTCGCCGCGCTCCAACGTGCGATTGGCCAGCGCCATCGACTTCGGCTCGCGTGCCGCAAAGTGTGTGGCGACGAGTTCGATCATCTCGCCGGCGCCGACGAACAGCACGCGCTGCTCGCGCAAGTCCTCGAACAGTTGCGACGCCAGCCGCACCGCTGCCGCAGCCATGCTGACCGAATGCGAGCCGATTTCGGTGCTGGTGCGCACCTCCTTGGCGACAGCGAACGAGCGCTGGAACAACTGGTGCAGCGTCGTGCCCAGCGTGCCGGCCTCGTCGGCCTCGCGCACGGCCTGCTTCATCTGGCCCAGGATCTGCGGCTCGCCCAGCACCATCGAGTCGAGGCCGGCGGCGACGCGGAACGCATGCCGCGCCGCGGCGTGGTTCTCCGCGGTGTACGTGTAGCCGCCAAGCTGGCTGGCGCTGACGCCGCCTTGTGCCGCCAACCACTCGGTGGCCGGCTGCACGAGTGCGCCAACTTCGTGCGCGTCGGCGGCCAGATAGAGCTCGGTGCGGTTGCAGGTCGAGAGCAACGCAGCTTCCGGCGCTGCACGTGACAGACGCGACGTCAACGCGCGAAGCGGGTCCTGCAACTGGTGCGGCGCGAACGCAAACCGGCCGCGCACGTCGAGCGGTGCGGTCGTGTGGTTCAGACCAAGGGTCAGTACGCCCATGACCCGATTCTAGAATCCAGCCGACGTTTCAGCTTTTCCAACCTGCATGGGCCCGTCTGACGCCTTTTGGCATGCCTTGAACTTCCTCGCGCCGGCCCTCGGCATGGCCGCCCTCGCCGCATCGGCGGCCAAGCTGTTGTGGCGCCATGAACTCGCCACCGTGCGCTGGCACCGGCTGGCGCTGTGGGCGGCATTGGCGGGTATGGCGGCACTGGTTTGTGGCCTGGTCGTGTTCGGTCGCGACGGCAAGATGTTCACCTATGCCGGTCTCGTCGTGGCGACTGCGGTCGCGCTCTGGGTGGCCGGCTTCGTGCGACGCTGAACGTCGCGGCTCAGGCCGCCTGCGACTCGCGCATCGACACCGCGACTTCGCCGCGCAGCGAATGAGGCAGGGCCTGGGTGATCGTGACGTCGATCAATTGACCCACCAGACGCGGCATGCCCTTGAAATTGACGATGCGGTTGCACTCGGTGCGGCCCATCAGCTCGGCGGCGTCCTTGCGCGAGCGGCCCTCGACCAGCACCTTCTGCGCGGTGCCGACGCGCGACTCGCTGATGACGCGCGCCTGCGCTTCGATGCGTGCCTGCAGCCGTTGCAGGCGGGCGAGTTTCGCGCCTTGCGGCGTCTCGTCGGCCAGCGCCGCCGCCGGTGTGCCGGGGCGTGCCGAGAAGATGAACGAGAACGAATTGTCGAAGCCGACGTCGTCGATCAACTTCATCGTCCTGGCGAAATCGTCTTCGGTCTCCCCGGGAAAACCGACGATGAAGTCCGACGACAGGCTGAGCTGCGGCCGCACGGCGCGCAGCTTGCGCACCGTGCTCTTGAACTCCATGGCGGTGTAGCCGCGCTTCATCGCCGCCAGGATGCGGTCGCTGCCGTGCTGCACCGGCAAATGCAGGTGGTTGACCAGTTTGGGCAGGCGGCCGTAGGCATCGATCAGTCGCTGCGTGAACTCGTTCGGGTGGCTCGTCGTGTAGCGCAGGCGCTCGACGCCCGGGATGTCGTGCACATGGTCGAGCAGCAGCGCAAAGTCGGCGATCTCGCTCGTGCCGCCCATCGCGCCGCGGTAGGCGTTGACGTTCTGGCCGAGCAGCGTCACTTCCTTGACGCCTTGCGCCGCGAGGCCGGCGACTTCGGTCAGCACGTCGTCGAGCGGGCGGTGCACTTCTTCGCCGCGCGTGTAGGGCACGACGCAGTACGAGCAGTACTTCGAGCAGCCTTCCATGATCGAGACGAAGGCGCTGGCGCCATCGACGCGGGCGGGCGGCAGGTGGTCGAACTTCTCGATCTCCGGAAAACTGATGTCGACCTGTGGCCGCGAACTCTCGCGCCGGGCGTCGATCATTTGCGGCAGTCGGTGCAGTGTCTGCGGGCCGAACACAAGATCAACATAAGGTGCGCGCTCGACGATTGCTGCGCCTTCCTGGCTGGCGACGCAGCCGCCGACGCCGATCAACACGCCCTTCTGTTTGAGGTGCTTGACGCGGCCGAGATCGGAAAAGACCTTTTCTTGCGCCTTCTCGCGTACCGAGCACGTGTTGAACAGGATCAGGTCGGCCTGCTCGACATCGTTTGTCGCCTCGTACCCGCGCGCGACGCGCAGCACATCGGCCATCTTGCCCGAGTCGTACTCGTTCATCTGGCAGCCGAAGGTCTTGATGAAGACCTTCTTCGCGCGGCCGCTCTTTGCGCGCCTACCAGCAGTCACCACTGCGAGACCTCGTTCGCCGGTCGGGCCTGCTCGAGCGCCTGCCGGGAAACGCCTCAGCAACTGAATCGTCTCTGCCGGAGATGCCTGAAAGACCGTTCAAGCCAGGGCCGCAACCACCAGGGCTAACAAGGACCGTGGCGATGCTCACCGGCTGTGTGATGCCACATCTCTTTCCCAACGCGCATGACGCGACCGTCCGCGTGCTCAATCGCCTTGGAT
>JANOEG010000690.1:0-2714 GCA_031413095.1 Burkholderiales bacterium
GCGTCGATCAAGAGCTGGTTGGGCTGATCGTGCCGCCCCCCGCGCACGCGCTGCAGCCGCTCGCGCATGCGATCCGGTTTCTGGCAATCGACGCCATCGTGCGCGCGAGCGAAGGCCATCAAGGCGTGCCGCTCGGCATGGCCGAGATCGCCACCGCGCTCTACACGCGGCATCTCAAATTCAATGCCACCGAGCCGACCTGGTGGGACCGCGACCGCGTTGTGCTGTCCAACGGCCATGGCTCGATGCTGCTCTACGCGCTGCTGTACCTCACCGGCTACCAACGCATTTCGCGTGAGCAGATCGAATCCTTTCGCGTGCTCGGCTCGCACTGTGCAGGGCACCCGGAGTTCGACCCCGCCGCTGGCATCGAGGTCACCACCGGCCCGCTCGGCCAGGGCATTGCCAATGCGCTCGGCATGGCGGTGGCCGAGGCGTTTCTGAACGCCCGCTTCGGCAGCGGTCTGGTCGATCACCGCACCTACGCCTTCGTCGGCGATGGCTGCCTGCAAGAAGGCATCGGCCAGGAGGCGATCGCGCTGGCCGGCCACCTGCGCCTGGGCAAGCTCACCTTTCTGTGGGACGACAACCGCATCACCGACGACGGCAGCACCGCGCTGTCGATCAGCGAAAACGTGGCCGAACGCTTTCGCGTCGCTGGCTGGCATGTGCAGGAACTCGACGGCCACGACATCGAGGCAGTGTCGATGGCGCTCGACGCGGCGCGCGCCGATCCGCGGCCGTCGCTGCTGGCCTGCCGCACCGTCATTGCGTGCGGCATCGCGCGCCTGCAGGGCCAGCGCGGCGGGCACAGTGCGCGGCTATACGAAGCCGATGCCACCGCGGCGCGCGAGGCGCTCGACTGGCCGCATGCGCCGTTCGAGATGCCCGAGCGCGTGTGGAGCACGTGGCGCGATGCGGGCCGGCGTTCGTGCAGCGAACACCAAGCATGGCAAGCACGCATCGCCGCATTGCCCACCGCCGATCGCGCCGAGTTCGAGCGGACGATGCGCGGCGAGCTGCCAGAAGGCTGGCGCGAGGTCTTGCGTGCGCATCAGGTGAAGGCCGCCGACGAGCCCAAAGGCGGCATCAATTTGTCGTCCGACATTCACGACGCGCTCACGAACCTGCTGCCCGAGCGTTTGGTCCTCTGCGCCGACCTCGAAGCGCCGACCGCGCACAAGCGCCGCCTGCAAGCCTTCACCGCCGACGACCGCAGCGGCGCCTACGTGCACTGCGGCGTGCGCGAACACGTCATGGCCGCCATGGCCAACGGCATGGCCGCGCATGGCGGTGTGCGGCCGGCGGCGGTGACGTATCTCGCCTTCGCCGACTACGAGCGCCCGGCGATGCGCATGGCCGCGCTGATGGGTCTGCCCGTCACCTTCATCTTCAGCCACGACTCGATCGGCATCGGCACCAACGGACCGACGCACCAGCCAGTGGAGATCCTGGCCTCGCTGCGCGCCCTGCCCAACATGCTGGTGCTGCGGCCCGCGGATGCGATCGAAGCGGCCGAGTGCTGGGCCATTGCGCTGGAACACAAGAGCGGCCCGGTGTCGCTCGTCTTCGCGCGCCAGGTGCTGCCGCGGGTGCGTTCTGACCACGGAGGCGACAACCTCTCGCGCCGCGGCGCCTACGTGCTCGTTGACGCTGACGATAAGGCCGAAGGCAACGCGCGCCGCGTCACGCTGCTGGCCACTGGCTCCGAGGTCGCCATCGCCATGCAAGCGCGCCGTTCGCTGCAAGCCGAGGGCATCGCCACCGCCGTCGTCTCGATGCCGTGCTGGGAACTGTTCGAAGCGCAAGACGCGGCCTACCGCAACACCGTGCTCGGCCCGGGCACCGTGCGCGTGGCTGTCGAAGCCGCGCTGCGCTTCGGTTGGGACCGCTGGCTCGGCGAGCACGGCGTCTTCGTCGGCATGCGCGGCTTTGGCGCTTCAGGCCCGGCAGAGACCCTCTACCGCCACTTCGGCATCACGGCCGAAGCAGTCGTGGCCGTCGCAAAGAAAAAACTCACGGAGAACCAACATGCCCACCTCTGATGCCAGCCGCATGAGCGGCCCACTGCTCGAAGGCCGCAGCGTCATCGTCACCGGCGCCGCCAGCCCGCGTGGCCTCGGCCTGGCGGCGGCCAAGTTGATGGCCGAGCACGGTGCGCGCGTGCTCATCACCGACATCGATGGCGCGGCAGCAGAAGCCGCCGCCAAGTCCCTGCCCAGCGCGCATCGCCAAGGCCACTTCGGCGCGCGCTGCAACGTCACCGACAAGGGAGAGTGCGAAGCCTCGGTGGCACTGGCGCTGCAGCACTTCGGCCGCATCGACATCCTGGTCAACATCGCCGGCATCACCAGCCCGCAGCGCCTGCTCGACGTCACGCCCGAGATGTACTCGCTGGTGATGGACATCAACATGCGCGGCACGCTCTACATGACGCAGTCGGTGGCGCCGGCGATGCGGCGGCAGAGAAGCGGCAGCATCGTCAACATGAGCAGCGTCTCGGCGCAGCGCGGCGGCGGCGTCTTCGGCGGCAGCCACTACTCGGCGGCCAAGGCGGCGGTGCTCGGCTACACCAAGGCCGCGGCGCGTGAACTGGGGCCCGACAACGTCCGCGTCAACGCCATCTGCCCGAGTTTCATCGACACCGACATCACCGCCGGCATGATGACGCCCGACAAGCTCGCCGCCATCGTTGCCAGCGTGCCGCTCGGCCG
>JANOEG010000691.1:0-12372 GCA_031413095.1 Burkholderiales bacterium
CCTTCCTGAACCTGCTGCGCAAGGAGCACGTGCCGGTTTCGATCTACCTGGTCAATGGCATCAAGTTGCAGGGCCAGATCGAATCCTTCGACCAGTACGACGTCTTGCTGCGCAACACCGTGACGCAGATGGTCTACAAACACGCCATCTCCACGGTCGTACCGGGCCGTGCGGTCAACTTCCACGCCAGCGAGCCGGGCGATGCGCCGCCTGCGGGCGGCGGCAATAGCAATTGAGCGCGCGGGCCTGCACAGTGCAGGTCCAAAGCCCGTCGAACCGCACCTCTTGAGTTCCGAGCAACACCACCGTTTCGACGCCGAGCGCGCCGTGCCCACCCCTGCAGTGCTGGTCGGGGTGGACTTCGGCCCAGGCTCATCGTTCGACCCGACGCTCGACGAATTGGCGTTGCTGGCGCAGTCGGCCGGTGACGACCCGGTTGTGCGCATCACCGCCAAACGCAAGGCGCCCGACGCGGCGTTGTTCGTCGGCTCCGGCAAGGCCGACGAGATCAAAGCGGCCGTGCAGACGCATCAGGCTCGCGGCGTCATCTTTGACCAGGCCTTGTCGCCGGCACAGCAGCGCAACCTTGAACAACACCTCGGTGTGCCCGTGGCCGACCGAACGGCGCTGATCCTCGATATCTTCGCGGCGCGCGCCCAAAGCCATGAGGGCAAGCTACAGGTCGAACTGGCGCGACTGCAGTACCAGGCGACGCGCTTGGTGCGGCGGTGGACCCACCTGGAGCGGCAAACCGGCGGCATCGGCTTGCGCGGTGGCCCGGGCGAGGCTCAGATCGAATTGGACCGCCGCATGATCGGCGAGCGCATCAAGACGGTGAAATCGCGTCTGGAGAAAGTGAAGAAGCAGCACCAGACGCAGCGCCGCGCGCGCGAGAAAAGTGGCGCGTTGCGTGTCTCGCTCGTTGGCTACACCAACGCCGGCAAATCGTCGTTGTTCAATGCGCTGACCAAGTCACGCACGCTGGCCGCTGACCAGCTCTTCGCCACGCTCGACACGACGACGCGGCAGATGTGGCTGGCCGAAGCAGGGCGCAGCGTCGTGTTGTCCGACACCGTCGGCTTCATTCGCGACCTGCCGCACAAGCTCGTCGACGCCTTTCGCGCCACCTTGTACGAAGCAACCGATGCCGACGTGCTGTTGCACATCGTCGATGCTGCGAGCCCGCAGGCGGGCGAGCAGATGGCCGAGGTCGAGCGTGTGCTCGAAGAGATCGGCGCCGAGCGCATCCCGCAGATCCTCGTCTTCAACAAGCTCGATCTGATCGAGCAAGCTGCCCAGCCGCGTGTGCTTGCCGACGCCATCGAGCGCGCGCCCGGCGTGGTCACGCCGCGTGTGTTCGTCAGCGCCAAGGACGGCCGTGGCCTCGATGCCCTGCGTCAACATGTTGCCGATCGGCTGGCCCCGCGCTTGAATGGCGCCGCATTGCCTACACTTTCACCTTTGCCTTCCAACGATCCCGTGCACGGAGCCGCATGACCCCGCGATACGACACTGCCGCAGCAGACGCCCCCGCGCCGCTGGCCCAACGCCTGACAGCGGTCGGCCACGCCGTGCGTGCCCTGATGGCCGCCGCCTTGCCGATGTTCAACAAAGGCGATGGCCCGCCCGATCTGGACGAACTGTGGCGCGACTTCAATCGCAAGCTCTCCGGCCTGTTCGGCGGCAAGGGCGGCGGCGGCAACCAGCGCCCCCCCCGTGAAGGTGGCAACGGCGGCGGTGGTGGTGGCGGTAATTTCCAGCCGGACATGAAAAGCGCTGGCATCGGCATGGGCTTGATCGCCGGCATTGCGTTGCTGGTCTGGCTCGGCAGCGGCGTCTTCATCGTCCAGGAAGGCCAGCAGGCTGTGGTCACCACGTTCGGCCGTTTCACCAACACGCGGGAAGCAGGTATCCAGTTCCGCTGGCCTTACCCGTTTCAGGCGCATGAAACGGTGTCGGTGACCCAATTGCAGTCGGTCGAAGTGGGTCGCAATGCGGTGACGCAATCCACCGGCCTGCGCGATTCGTCGATGTTGACGCAAGACGAAAACATCATCGACATCCGTTTCACGGTCCAGTATCGGCGAGCCAATGCGCGCGCCTACCTTTTTGAGAACTTCCGTCCCGACGATGCCGTGCGCCAAGCCGCAGAGACGGCGGTGCGTGAGGTCGTCGGGCGCAGCAACGTCGATGCTGTGCTCTACGAGCAGCGCAGCGCGCTGTCGACTGGTTTGGTGAAGTCGATCCAGGACCAGCTGAACCGCCTCAACTCCGGCATCCTGGTCGACAACGTCAACGTGCAGAGCGTGCAAGTGCCCGAGCAGGTGCAGGCCGCATTCGACGACGCCTTCAAGGCCGGCGCAGACCGCGACCGGCTGAAGAACGAAGGCCAGGCGTATGCAGCCAACGAGATCCCGAAGGCGCAGGGCACGGCGTCGCGCCTGCGTCAGGAGGCCGAGGCCCACCGTGCCACGGTCACCGCGCAAGCCGAAGGCGATGGGCAACGCTTCCGCTCGGTACTCACTGAGTACCAGAAGGCACCGGCCGTGACGCGCGACCGGCTGTACCTCGAAACGATGCAATCTGTGTACTCGAACGTCAGCAAGGTCATGGTCGAGAGCCGCAGCGGCTCGAACCTGCTTTACCTGCCGCTCGACCGGCTGTTGCAACAAGCCGGCGTGCCGGCGGCTGCCGCACCTGTACCCGCCGCGCCGCCGACCGACCCGGTGGCCGGCGCCGATCCCCGCGCGCGCGAAGGCGCCCGCTCGCGCGAACGCGAGAGCCGCTGAAAGAAGAATGACATGAGCCGCATCGGATTTATTGCCGTCACCGCGATCCTCGCGCTGATGGTGGCCGCCTCCACGTTGTTCGTCGTCGATCAGCGCCAGATCGCCGTTGTCTATGCCCTGGGCGAGATCAAGGAAGTGATCAGCGAGCCCGGCCTGAAGATGAAGCTGCCGCCGCCGTTCCAGAACGTTGTCTTTCTCGACCGCCGCATCCAGACGCTCGACAGCCCCGAAACCGCGGCCATCTTCACCGCGGAGAAGAAGAGCCTGGTCGTCGACTGGCTGGTCAAGTGGCGCATCATCGATTCGCGCCAGTTCATCCGCACCGTCGGCACCGATTTCCGCCTGCTCGAGACGCGCCTGTCGCCGGTGGTGCAGGCTGCCTTCAACGAGGAAGTCACCCGGCGCAATGTCAGCGATCTCCTCGCCAAGGAACGCGAGCCGGTCATGAACGACGTCCGTTCGCGCATCCTCGACGAGGCCAAGGCCTTCGGTATCGAGATTGTCGATGTGCGTATCAAGCGTGTCGACTTCGTGGCTGCGATCTCCGATGCGGTCTATCGCCGCATGCAGTCGGAGCGCCAGCAGGTGGCCAACGAGTTGCGGTCGACCGGCGCCGCCGATGCCGAGAAAATTCGCGCCGATGCCGACCGTCAGCGCAGCGTCATCGTCGCCGAGGCTTACCGTGACGCGCAGAAGATCAAGGGCGAAGGCGATGCCAAGGCATCGGCTCTGTACGCCGATGCCTTCGGACGCGACCCACAGTTCGCGCAGTTCTATCGCAGCCTGGAAGCCTACCGGGCGAGCTTCCGCAACAAGAGCGACATCATGGTGCTCGACCCGAGCAGCGACTTCTTCCGCACGATGCGCAGCGGTGCGTCCGACGCACCGGCGGCGGCAACGCCGCGCAAGTGAGCGGCGTGACGGGCGAAACGCTCGTCACAGCCCTGGCTTTGTTGTTGATTGCCGAAGGTCTGCTGCCGTTGTTGTCTCCGCGCTCTTGGCGAGAGGCATTCACGCGCTTGCTGCAACTCCACGATGGCCAACTGCGCTTCTTCGGATTGATCGCGGTGGCCCTCGGCCTGCTGCTGATCCTGCTATAGCCGCGGGTCAACGTCGGCCCGCGCCTCCCCTTGGGGGAGTGTCCGCGAAGCGGGCGAGGAGTCCTCAGGTCGGTCGATACAATGCCGTTTTCAACAACGGCGAGTTTTCCAGCCCATGACGCGAGCCTGGCTGCTGCCTGAGCAAATCGCCGATGTGCTGCCCAGCCAGGCGCGGCGCGTCGAGGAATTGCGGCGCACGCTGATCGATCGCGCGCGTGGCTATGGCTACGAGCTGGTGCAACCGCCGTTGGTTGAGCACCTGGAGTCGTTGCTGACCGGCACCGGCGCCTCGCTCGACCTGAAAACGTTCAAGTTGGTCGATCAACTATCCGGCCGCACGCTGGGCCTGCGCGCTGACACGACGCCGCAGGTGGCGCGAATCGACGCGCACCTGCTCAACCGTGAAGGTGTGGCCCGCCTGGCCTATTGCGGGCCGGTGCTCCATGCACGAGCAGACGGCGCGCTGGCGTCGCGTGAGTTGCTGCAGTTCGGCGCCGAGGTCTATGGCCATGCGGGCCTCGAAGCGGATCTTGAAGTGATCGATCTGGCACTGGATTCGCTGGGTAGCGCCGGCATTGCCGACGTCATGCTCGACCTTGGCGACGCGCGCGTGTTGCGCGCACTGCTTGCGGGTGCAGCGTTGGGGGGCGAGCGCCTGACCGAGATGGCGAGCGCGCTGGCAAGCAAGGACGCGGCAGCATTGGCGGCCTTGAGCCTGACGCTGCAGCCCGAGGCGCGCGCAGGCTTGCAAGCGCTGCTGCGGCTGTACGGTGGCAACGAGGTCCTCGATGCAGCGCGCGCGGTGCTGCCGGCACGAGAGCCGATCCGCCGCGCCCTCGATGATCTGGCCTGGTTGGCGGCGCACGTTCAGCGCGCGCATCCGCACGTGCGCATCGGCTTCGACCTCGCCGACCTGTCCGGCTACGCCTACTACAGCGGTCCGCGCTTTTCGGTCTATGCCGTGGCAAGCAATGCGGCTTTGGCGCGTGGTGGGCGCTACGACGAAGTGGGTGCGGTGTTCGGCCGCAACCGGCCGGCGGTCGGCTTCAGTCTCGACGTGAAAGAGCTTGCGCTGGCCGCCCCGGGCAACGGTGCGCACGCGGCTGTGCGCGCGCCGTGGAATCAATCGAGCGACCTGCGCAAAGCGGTACGGCGCCTGCGTGAGCAAGGCCACACCGTTGTTTGCATCCTGCCGGGACATGAGCAGGAGACCCAAGAGTACGCCTGCGATCGTGAGCTGATCGAAGTCGCCGGCCAGTGGGTCGTGAAAGCCCTCTGACCGCATTGAACTAAATACGAGCAAGACACCATGGAAGTTTCCACCGCACGCGGCCGCAACGTTGTTGTCGTCGGCACGCAATGGGGTGACGAAGGCAAAGGCAAGGTCGTCGATTGGCTGACCGATCACGCGCAAGGCGTCGTTCGCTTCCAGGGCGGTCACAACGCCGGGCACACGCTGGTCATCAAAGGCGTGAAGACGGCGTTGCAGTTGATCCCCAGCGGCGTCATGCGCGACGGCGTGGCCTGCTACATCGGCAACGGCGTGGTCGTCGATCCGGCGCATTTGCTGAGTGAGATCGAGCGCCTGGAGAAGATGGGCGTCGATGTGCGCTCGCGCCTGCGCATCAGCAGCTCTTGTCCACTGATCCTGCCGTTCCATGTCGAGGTCGATCGCGCGCGCGAAGCGCTGCGCGAGAGCAGCGGCAGCGGCAAGATCGGCACCACCGGCAAGGGCATCGGACCGGCGTACGAAGACAAGGTGGCGCGGCGCGCGCTGCGCATTGAAGACCTGGCCCACCCGACCCGATTCAAGAACAAGCTCGAGATCCTGCTGACGCTGCACAACGAGGCGCTGACGGGTCACTTGAAGACCCAAGCGCTGCCGCTGCAGCCGATGCTCGACCAGGCGCTGGCGCTGGGCGAAAAGCTGGCGCCGATGTTTGCCGATGTCGGCTACGAATTGCACCGGCGCCACGTGGCCGGCGACAACCTGCTGTTCGAGGGGGCGCAGGGCACGCTGCTCGACATCGACCACGGCACCTACCCGTATGTCACGTCGAGCAACTGCGTGGCCGGCAACGCGGCTGCGGGCTCCGGCGTCGGGCCGCAGATGCTGCACTACATCCTGGGCATCACCAAGGCCTACACCACACGCGTCGGCAGCGGGCCGTTCCCCACCGAGTTGTCGATCGACGCCGCCGGCAGCGTCGGCCACCATTTCTCCACCATCGGCCAGGAGCGCGGCACCGTCACCGGCCGTGCGCGCCGCTGCGGCTGGTTCGACGCAGCCGCGTTGAAGCGCTCGGTCCTCATCAACGGCGTCTCGGGCTTGTGCATCACCAAGCTCGACGTGCTCGACGGCCTGCCGGAAATCAAGGTCTGTGTCGGCTACCGGCAGAACGGCCGCTCGCTCGACATCCTGCCCTCCGGCGCCGACGACGTCGCTGCGTGCGAGCCGGTCTACGAGACGCTGCCTGGCTGGAGCGACACCACCGCGGGTCTGACCAATTGGGAGCAACTGCCGATCCCGGCGCGTCGCTACCTCGAACGCATAGAAGCGCTCACCGGCACCCCGGTTGATATGGTTTCAACGGGACCCGATCGCGTGCATACCATTCTTTTGCGCCACCCGTTTCGGCGCTGACAAGAAAGAGGAAACCCAACCGCCATGCTCACCGACGACGGCAAACACCTCTACGTCTCCTGGGACGAGTACCACATGCTGACCGAGCGCCTGGCGCTCAAGGTGCATGCCTCGGGCTGGGACTTCGATCAGATTCTGTGCCTGGCGCGGGGCGGCATGCGGCCCGGTGATGTGCTGTCGCGCGTCTTCGACAAGCCGCTGGCGATCATGAGCACGTCGAGCTACCGCGCCGACGCGGGCACGATCCAGGGCCGCCTGGACATCGCCAAGTACATCACCATGCCCAAGGGCGAATTGGCCGGACGTGTGCTGTTGGTCGATGATCTGGCCGACTCCGGCATCACGCTCAAAGCCGTCGTCGAACGCCTGCGCGGCATGCCGGCCATCAGCGAACTGCGTTCCGCAGTGCTGTGGGTCAAGGGCGTGTCGAGCTACACACCCGACTACTTCGTCGAGCGCCTGCCGACGAGTCCGTGGATCCATCAGCCCTTCGAGGAATATGACGGACTGCGGCCGGATGGCTTGGCAAAGAAGTTTGCCGTATGAAAGAGCAAGGCCGGCAAAGCCGGCCCTGTTTCGTCTCCAACATTGGTGCCCAGGAAGGGACTCGAACCCCCACGGAGTTACCCGCTAGTACCTGAAACTAGTGCGTCTACCAATTCCGCCACCTGGGCATCTCAGGAACCCCGAAAGTTTAGCATCAAGAACAACATCCCCCAGACCTCAGCCACCCCACTCAGCGCAGCGCTGATGAGCGAAGTGGAGGGCACGGTGCAAGGTCACCGTGACGGCCACGGCTTCCTCGTCCGCGAAGGCGCAGGCGTACCCGACGTCTATCTGTCGCCTCAGGAAATGCGCTCCGTCCTGCACCGCGACCGCGTGCGCGCACGCATCGTTCGCTACGACCGCAAGGGCCGGCCCGAAGGCCATGTGCTCGACATCGTCGAGCGCCGCAAGTCGCCGCTGATCGGCCGCCTGCTGCACGAAGGCGGCGTGTGGATCGTCGCGCCGGAAGACAAGCGCTACGGCCAGGACATCCTGATCGCCAAGAACGCCACCGCCAATGCCGAAGCCGGGCAGGTCGTGTCGGTCGAACTCACCGAGCCGCCGTCGATGTTTTCGCAGCCCGTGGGCCGCGTCGTCGAAGTGCTCGGTGAGATCGACGACCCGGGCATGGAAATCGAGATTGCAGTGCGCAAGTTCGAAGTGCCGCACCGGTTTGCACCCGAAACCATCGCCCAGGCCGCGGCGCTGCCAGAAAAGCTGCGCCCCGCCGACTTGAAGCACCGCGTCGATCTGACCGACGTGCCGCTGGTGACGATCGACGGTGAAGACGCGCGCGACTTCGACGACGCGGTCTACTGCGAGCCGATGCCTGCGTTGGGCAAGGGCAAATTGAAAAAACCCGCAGGCTGGCGCTTGCTGGTGGCGATTGCCGACGTCAGCCACTACGTTCGCACCGGCGAGCCGCTCGACGAAGACGCCTACGAGCGCGCGACCTCGGTCTATTTCCCGCGTCGCGTCATCCCGATGCTGCCGGAGAAGCTGTCGAACGGCCTGTGCTCACTGAACCCGGACGTCGACCGCCTTTGCATGGTCTGTGACATGGTGGTCACGCCAAATGGCGAGATCGAGGCCTATCAGTTCTACCCGGCGGTCATGCACTCCAACGCACGCTTCACCTACACCGAGGTGGCAGCGATCCTGGGCAACACCCGTGGCCCCGAAGCGGCCAAACGCGGCGAGATCGTGCCGCACCTGATTCATCTGCACGAAGTCTTCCGTGCGTTGTTGAAGCAACGCGCCAAGCGCGGCGCTGTCGAGTTCGAAACCACCGAGACCCAGATCGTCTGCGACGACAACGGCCGCATCGAAAAGATCATCCCTCGCACGCGCAACGACGCGCACCGGGTGATCGAAGAAGCGATGCTCGCCGCCAATGTCTGCGCGGCCGACTTCATCGCGTCGCACAAGCATCCGGCGCTGTACCGCGTGCACGAAGGCCCGACGCCGGAGAAGCGGACAACGCTGGCCAACTACCTGAAGGCGCTGGGCCTGAACCTGTCGCTCTCCGAAGAGCCGACACCGGCCGAGTTTCAGGCCATTGCCGACGCCACCAAGGACCGCCCCGATTCGCTGCAGATTCACGTCATGCTGTTGCGGTCGATGCAACAGGCGATCTACACCGCTGCCAACAACGGCCACTTCGGTTTGGCCTACGAGGCCTACACGCATTTCACCAGTCCGATCCGCCGCTACCCGGATCTGCTGGTACACCGCGTCATCAAGGCGCTGCTGCACGGCAAGCGCTATCACATCGACAGCGGCAAGCTCGAGGATGCACCGGTCGTCCGCAAGGGTGGCAAAGCGCCGCCGCCGCGTGTGCAAGAGACCGAAGCGTGGGAAAGCGCCGGCGCGCACTGCTCGGCCAACGAGCGACGGGCCGACGAAGCCTCGCGCGATGTGCAGGCCTGGCTGAAGTGCCGTTTCATGCGCGACAAGCTCGGCGAAGAGTTTGCAGGCACTGTCACTGCGGCTACCAGCTTCGGCCTGTTCGTTCAGCTCGACGAACTTTTCGTCGAAGGCTTGCTGCACATCAGTGAGCTCGGCGGCGAGTACTGGCGTTTCGACGAAACGCGTCAGGAGCTGCGCGGCGAGCGCACCGGCATCCGCCACGGCGCAGGCTCAAAGCTGCGAGTGCAGGTCAGCCGTGTCGACCTCGACGCGCGCAAGATCGATTTCCGCCTGGTGGGCGAGGGCGGTGGCGACAAGCTGCTGTCGCGTGGCCGTCGCAATGCAGCGCTGCCGTCATCGGCCAGCGCTGTCGAAGAGCTTGCGGCCGTGCGCCTGCGCGACCGCGAGGTCCGGGCGGCGGCGCGCGGCAAGACCGCGGCGCGTTCGTCGCGTGCGTCGGCCAAATCAGGCGCCCGACCGAAGACGGTGAGCGCCAAGAAAACGCGCCGCTAGGCGGCCAGAGCGACCAGCAGTTCGCTGGCGGTCAGGGGCGTCGCTGTGTCGCCGTGATGTGCTGCGGCGCCATGCCAGTACGCTGCGGCGCGGGCGGCGACGAAGGCTTCGGCCACTGCGCCCGTGGCTGCCGACGCCGACCACAACCCGCCCAACCAACCGGCCAGCACGTCGCCGGTTCCCGCACCGGCCAGCCGCGCATTGCCGGTGGGGTTGATCACCGGCGTGCGGCGCGGCGCGGCGATCACGCTGCCCGAGCCCTTGAGCAGCACCGTGCAGTCGAAGCGCTGCGCCAGCGACTGCGCGGCAGCCAGACGATTGGCCTGCACCCTTTCAGCGCTTTGCAGCGCCAGCAAGCGCGCCGCTTCGAGCGGGTGGGGCGTCAGCACCGTGGCGCGGCCCCGGGAAGCGCGTGCCGTGAGCAGCGATTGCAGCGCGGCGTCGATGGCAATTGCATTGAGGGCATCGGCGTCGAGCACGAGCCGCGCGCTGCGCGACAGCAACACGGGCAACACTTCGCGCACAGCGTCGCCGCCGCCGCAGCCACAGACAACGGTGGCGTCTTGCCACGTTATCGGATCGTCGTGCCACAAGCCGGGCCGCCACATCAGCTCAGGAGCCAGCGGATCATGCCCAGGCATCGAGACATCGAGCGCACATGCAAAGACGCGCCCGGCACCACCGGCGAGCGCCGCACGGGCGGCCAGAGTCAGTGCGCCGCTCATGCCTGGCGCACCGCCGACGGCGATCACATCGCCGTAGCCCCCCTTGTGGCCAGCATGGCCGCGTGGCCGGCGCAGCAGGCGCGCGCTGTCTGCATCGCCAAGTTGCGCTCGCGGCGGCACGGCAGCCGCTTCGGCGCCACAGCCAAGATCGTCAAACCACACCGCGCCCGCGTACTCACGGCCCAACGCGGTGAAGAGACCGGGCTTCAAGGTCAGCAGCGCCAGCGTGTGTGTGGCCCGCACGGTGAGTGGCCCGAGCAGTGCGCCGCTGTCGGCAGACAGGCCGCTCGGTAGATCGATGGCCAGGCGAGGGCGCACGGTCGCATTGATCGCACGTGCCAGCGCAGCCACCTCGCCTTCGGGTTCGCGCGTGGCGCCGAGGCCGAGCAGTGCGTCGATCGCAAGGCCGATACCGGCGGGAGCCGCGGTGGCTTCGCTGATCGTCACGCCCGCATCAGCAGCATGCCGAAACGAGGCCGCGGCGTCTGCGGGCAGCTTCGAAGCATCTGCGGACAGACTGACCAACACTTCCTTGCCGGCACGGCGCAAGTGCATCGCTGCTTCGAGGCCATCGCCGCCGTTGTTGCCAGGCCCTGCTGCGACCCAGATGCGCCGTGCGTGCGGTGCGATAGCCAGAGCCAGGCGTGCGACAGACAGCCCGGCGCGCTGCATCAGCGTGTGTGGCGGCAGCGCGGCTGCGGCGGCGGCTTCGATGCGGCGCGATTGCTGCGCATCGTGCAAGGGCCAAGGGCGATCGAATGCCTCTAGCTGGCAAGGGTGGGTGGCCGTGGGCTCCATGACCCGAGCGTACCTCTCACCAGCGCGTCGGCGAGAACGGCGCGGGATCGATCGTCGTCGTGCGGCCCGCCATCAGATCGGCCGTCAATCGCGCGCTCCCGCAGGCCAGCGCCCAGCCGCTGGAGCCGTGGCCGGTGTTGATCCACAAGTGCGGCACGCCGCAGGCGCCGATCGCCGGAGGGCCATCGGGCAGCATCGGGCGCGCACCTTTCCAGGTTTGCGCCTGGGCCTGGCGTGCAGCGCTGGGAAACCAGTCTTCGAGCACGCGGTACAGCGTGGCGATCGGCGCTTCGCGCATCTCGGTCGGTGTGCCGCCGAGCTCGGCGCTGCCGGCAATGCGCACACGATCGCCCAGGCGCGTGATCGCCACCTTGAAGCGCTCGTCCATCAGCGCGGCGCGCGGACCCATGTCGGGGTAGGCCTCGAAGTGACGCACCGGCAGGGTGATCGAGTAGCCGTACACGGGTTGAATCGGCAGGCGCACGCGCAAGGGTGCGAGCAGCGCTGGCGCGCCGACGGCTGCGCAGACGACGACGGCATCGAAGGCGTCGATGCGTGGCGGCTCGACGACGGAGCGCGGCCCGCGTTCGAGCGCCGAATCGGCATGGACGTCGCTGGGCGCGCTGTGAACCGCCATGCCGGCGTCGGTGGGCTCGAGCCGAGTGACCTCGCGTTGCAGGTGGAAATGGACGCCGTCGGCCTGCAGCACCGACTTGAGCTGCAGCGCAAACTGGCGGCAGTTGCCGATGCCCGCCTGCGGGTGGTGGACACCGGCCACGAGTTGCGTGGCTTGTTCGAGGGCCGGTTCGATTCGGCGGCATGCCTCGGCATCCACCAAATGAAAGTCCAGCCCCGCCTCGGCGAGCAGCTTGAGGCCGGCCCGCACCTGCGCGATCTCTTCGCTGTCGCGCAGCAACACCAGGGCGCCCTGACCTTGTTCATATTCGAGATGGTGTGCATGGGCCAGCGCGAGCGTGCGCATCAAGCTGTCCTGCGCCAGACGCAGCATCGCGTCGCGGTTTTTCGCATAGCGCTTGGGCTCGCAGGCCCGTTTCCATTGCCGCAACCAGGACAGCAGCGCCGGGCCGGGCACACCGGCAAGTCGCACGGCAGCGTCGCGGCCAAAGAGCTGGGACAGCACCTTGCGCGGCATGCCCGGCGAAGCCCAAGGTGTGACGTGGCCCGGCGCGAGGAAGCCGGCGTTGGCAAAGCTCGACTCGGTGGCCACGCTGCCGCGACGCTCGAACACCGTGACCGTGTGGCCGTCTTCGCGCAGCGCCTGCGCGGTGGTGACGCCGACGATGCCGGCGCCAATGACGGCGACCTTCATCGCCGGCTCGCGGCCAGCG
>JANOEG010000692.1:0-2046 GCA_031413095.1 Burkholderiales bacterium
CGAAAACGCCGCGGCATCGTCGGTCGATCGCGCCCAGGCGACGACCTGCTCGGGCGTGTAGACCGAGGGGCCGAGCGTCAGGGCAGCTTCGCGGTACAGGGCCGCCAGCGCCGGCACGTCGGCCGCAGCCGCGAGCCGGTACGGCGGATTCACTGGAACAGTCGTCGCGCCACGGCGCTGCCTGCAGCCATGTCGCGGGATTCCAAGGCGCTGTACAGCGTCTTCAGCTCCGACGCGATCGTCGTGTAGTGCTGCAGCGTGATCACGCGCTCGTCGTCGTCGATCGGGGTGGCGTCCATCTCCGCGGCCAGCGCCCGGATCGCGGCTTGCCAGGCGCCGAAGGGGTCGGCCGCCTCGTTGGTCTGCGCCACGTCGAGCGATAGCGTGAAGCGGCGCACAGCGGCCTGCTGCAGGTCATCCGAGAGCGCAGCCTGCGCGTCGAACGACAGCACTAGCACGGGCGGCGACCCGTCTTCCGAACCGGGCAGCACGAGCCGGCCGGGCATCGTGCCCGGGATGAAACCGTGCCGCCCGGCGCATTGGTGCAGGTAGCCCACGCTCCAGGCAGCGGCATTGGCCTGCAGGTGGATGGCCAGGTGCGCGTCGTGCGCGCCGGCAAATCCGTCGAGCTCGCGAGCGCGGGCGCGCACGTCGAGCATGTCGGGGAAATCGGGCACCGCACCGATCGCGTCGGCAAAGGCTTGGGTCTTCTGCACAAACTCGGAGTACTCGATCTCGTTCAATGCACCGCTGCGATTGGCCAGTTGCACACCAGCCTGCAGCTCGCCATAGCGAGCGCCGGGCTGCGGCGCTTCCCATTGCGAGGTTTCGGTGTTCAGACCTTCGATGAAAAATGGCTTGCCACCGGCACGGCGCGAGGCCGGAAGGTGTGCAATCACGGTCTCGCCCGCCACCGGCGCCTCCAGCCCGAGCGTGGCGATGGCGTCGATCAGCGCATCGATGCGCGAACTGACGCGGCGCGCTGCAGCCGCGGCCACAGCGCTCGCCGGCAACGCCAGCGCGTCGCCGAGCGTCGGCTCGACGCGCTGCGCCACAGGCTCGACCGGCATCACGATGCCCTCGGCCTTGCGCGGCAACGCCCGCCGTGCGCTCCACCAGCCGTGCCCGGCAAGGGCGGCGAGCGCAGCAGCGGCGGCAACGAGAAGCGCGACGGTGAGGCTCATGCTGATTGATGCTTGTTTGAGTAATGCCGCGGTGAATTCACCGACTGCCTTGAAGCAAATAGCGGTACAGCGGCCGCGCGAACCACAAAGACAAGGGGCCAAGAGCAATTATCGACAACACAACCGCTCCACCCCAGGACTTCGTCCAGTGCTGCAGAACCACGAGCACCAGCGCTTCAACCACAACACAGATCAGAACGGCCTGAAGCATGGCCGCCGACCGCTGGCGTGACTCGTCAGACTTCACCGGCAACGCTCACGCCGCCTCGGCCATCGACACTGCCGAATCCATGTCCACCGCCACGATCCGCGACACGCCCTGCTCCTGCATCGTCACGCCGATCAACTGCTGCGCCATCTCCATCGCGATCTTGTTATGGCTGATGAAGAGGAACTGCGTGGCCTTGGCCATTTCAGTAACGAGCTTGCTGTAGCGCTCGGTGTTGGCGTCGTCAAGCGGTGCATCGACCTCGTCCAGCAAGCAGAACGGCGCCGGGTTCAACTGGAAGATGGCAAATACAAGCGCAATCGCGGTCAGCGCTTTTTCGCCGCCGGACAGCAGGTGGATCGTGCTGTTCTTCTTGCCCGGCGGCTGCGCCATCACCTGCACACCGGCATCGAGGATCTCGTCGCCGGTCATCACCAGCTTGGCCGTGCCGCCGCCGAACAGCGTCGGGAACATGCGGCCGAACTGCTCGTTGACCTGGTTGAAGGTCGTCGCCAGCAACTCGCGGGTTTCGCTGTCGATGGTCTTGATCGCCGCTTCGAGCATCGTCATCGCTTCACGCAAATCGGCGTCCTGCGCATCGAGGAAGGTCTTGCGCTCGCGCGATGTCGTCAGCTCTTCGAGCGCGGCGAGGTT
>JANOEG010000693.1:0-5894 GCA_031413095.1 Burkholderiales bacterium
CCTGAAATTAAAAGTTGATTGAAGTCATTCAGCGCTCGACCGTCAAGGCCACGCCCATGCCGCCGCCGATGCACAGGCTGGCGATGCCGCGCTTGCTGTTGCGGCGCTGCATTTCGTGCAGCAGCGTGACCAGGATGCGGCAACCCGAGGCACCGATCGGGTGACCGATGGCGATCGCGCCGCCGTTGACGTTGACCTTACTCGTATCCCAGCCCATTTCCTTGTGCACCGCACAGGCCTGCGCGGCGAAGGCTTCGTTGATCTCGAGCAGGTCGAGATCGGTCACCTTCCATCCTGCCCGCTGCAACGCGCGCTGCGAAGCCGGCACCGGGCCCATGCCCATCGTCGCCGGGTCCAGGCCCGCCGACGCGTAGCTGGCGATGCGCGCCAGCGGCGTCAGGCCCAGCTTGTCGGCCATCTTGGCGGTCATCACGACCACGCCCGCCGCGCCGTCATTGAGGCCCGAGGCGTTGCCCGCGGTCACGCTGCCGGCCTTGTCGAAGGCCGGGCGCAGACCGGCGAGCACTTCGCCGGTGGTCTTGCGATTGATGAACTCGTCGGCGGCGAAGACGATCGGGTCGCCCTTCTTCTGCGCGATCGAAAACGGCACGATCTCATCCTTGAACTTGCCGGCTTCCTGCGCCGCCGCCGCCTTCTGCTGCGACGCCAGCGCCAGCGCGTCCTGCTTCTCGCGCGTGATGTCGTACTTCTTGGCCACGTTCTCGGCCGTGATGCCCATGTGGTACTTGTTGTAGACGTCGAACAGGCCGTCGACGATCATCGTGTCGACCAGCTTCCAGTCGCCCATGCGAGTGCCGTCGCGGGAGTTGGGCAGCGCGTGCGGCGACAAGCTCATGCTCTCCTGGCCACCCGCGATCACAATCTCCGAATCGCCGTCGCGCACGGCCTGCGCGGCCAGCATCACGGCCTTCAGGCCCGAGCCGCAGACGGCGTTGATGGTCAGCGCCGGCACACCTTGCGGCAGCCCGCTCTTGATCACGCTCTGACGCGCGGGATTCTGGCCGGCGCCAGCGGTGAGAACCTGGCCGAGGATGACCTCGTTGATCTGATCACCACTCAACTTGGCACGCTCGAGCAGCGCCTGGATGACCGCCGCGCCCAACTCCGGCGCCGGGGTCTTGGCGAGCGAGCCGCCGAACTTGCCGACAGCCGTGCGAGCGGCGGCGACGATGACGATGTCTTCAGCCATGAACGTTCTCCTTTAAGCCTTTGCTTTGACATAGCGGCCGGGGGCCGCCTCGATCGCTTTGTGCGAGCGATCACCATACGCTTTCGGCGCTGGTATCAACTTGCCCGCATGGGGCTTCAACCACGACGCCCAATCGGTCCACCAGCTGCCGGGCATTTCTTTCGCTGATTCGAACCATTGTTTGGCGTTGCCGCCCAGCTTGCCATCGACCCAATGACTGCGCTTCTTCGCGGCCGGCGGGTTGACGACACCGGCGATGTGGCCCGACGCGCCGAGCACGAAGCGCAACTTGCCTTTCAGGATCTTGGTGCTGCCGAACGCCGCGTCCCACGGCACGATGTGGTCTTCGCGCGAGCCGTAGATGAAGACCGGCGCCTTGATCTTGCCGAGATCGATCTTCTCGCCGCAGACGGTGAGCTTGCCGGGCTGCCGCAACTCGTCCTGCAGGTAGGTGTGGCGCAGGTACCAGCAGAACATCGGTCCGGGCAGGTTGGTCGAATCGCCGTTCCAGTACAGCAGGTCGAACGGCGGCGGCTTGTCGCCTTTCAGGTAGTTGCCGACGACGTAGTTCCACACCAGATCATTCGGCCGCAGGAAGCTGAAGGTCGTCGCCAGCTCCTTGCCCTTGAGCAGGCCCGGGCCGTTCGGCGCCTCCTCGCCGATGGTGGCTTCACGCAACTGCACCGCCGGCTCGTCGATGAACAGGTCGAGCACGCCGGTATTCGAGAAGTCGAGCAGCGTCGTCAGCAACGTCAGGCTGGCCGCGGGGTGTTCGTTGCGCGCCGCGAGCACCGCCAGCGCGGTCGACAAGATCGTGCCGCCGACGCAAAAACCGAGCATGTCGATTTGCTTCTGCCCGCCGATGGCCTGCACCTCGCGGATGGCACGGATCGCGCCGTCTTCGATGTAGTCGTCCCAGGTCTTGTCGGCAACGCTCTCGTCCGGGTTGCGCCAACTGACGACGAAAGTGCGATGCCCTTGGCTGACCGTGTAGCGGATCAGCGAGTTGTCCGGCTGCAGGTCGAGGATGTAGTACTTGTTGATGCACGGCGGCACGAACAGCATCGGCCGTTCGTGCACCTTGGCTGCCAGCGGCTTGTACTCGAGCAGCTGGAACAGCTCGTTCTCGAACACCACCGCGCCCTCGCTCGTGGCGACGTTGCGGCCGACTTCGAACACGGTCTCGTCGGTCTGCGAAACGTGGCCCTGCTGCACGTCGCCCCAGAGATGCGCCAAGCCCTGCGCGATGCTCTCGCCCTTGGTTTCGAGCGCCTTGCGCTGCGCCTCGGGGTTCAGCGCCAGGTAGTTGCTCGGGCTGGCAGCGTCGATCCACTGCTGCACCGCAAAGCGCACCCGGGCCTTGGTCTTGGCGTCGCCCTCGATCGCATCGGCCATCTTCAGCAGCGTGCGCGAGTTCAGCAGGTAGGTTTGCGCGGCCAGCGCGGTGGCGGGGTTCGCAGCCCAGTCGCCAGCAGCGAAGCGGCGATCACCGATCATGGCGGGTTCGCTGTCGGACTTGCCGGACAAGCGTTCGACCGCGCCGTTCCACAAACCGGCGGCTTCCTTCATGTACTCGGCTTGCAGCGAGCCAATGGCCGAGGCCGGCAGCGTCAATCCGGCTGCGGCTTGCAGCATGTCCCCCATGGCTTTGCCATAGGCTTGGGGATCGCCGCTGCCCCAGTGGGGTTTCGAAGCTGGCGCCATGATCGTTGTCTCCTCTTGTGGGGGCTGCGAGTCGTGAACAATGCCACGACTCACTGGTCCGACTATGACGCGAGACGGCTTGTTCGCAAATACGCGTGATCGCCTATCAGGGCCTGTTAGCGCTATCGGAGGACTCGATGCTTTACGTGGTGGCCCTGGCCTGGATGTACGTGGTGCTTATGGTGGCGCTGGTAGAGCTGTTCTCGCCGCAGGGCACGGCCGTGGGCGCTCTGTTCACCGTGCTCGGCTGGGGGTTGATCCCGTTGTCGGTGGTGCTCTACATCCTGGCCACGCCAGGGCGGCGCGCGGCGCGGCGCGGCGCGCGGCAGAGTCGAGGGCCAGCGCCGGGCCGCTCCCAAGCGTCGGCCCGCGCCTCCCCTCGGGGGAGAGCTCGCGCAGCGAGCAAGGGGTCGTCACATCACCCGCGAATCCAGATGGCGGCAGCCATGCGGCCGGTGATCCGGTCGCGCCGGTAAGAAAAGAACCGTAGCCGGTCTTCCACGGTGCACCAAGTGCCGCCACTCAGTTGCTTGACTCCTGCAGCACGAAGCCGCTCACGGGCCAGGGCCGGCAGGTCGGCGAGCCAGCGCGGCGAGCCGTCGGGCTTCGGGCGCGCCGTGAAATGGGCAGCGGTCGCCGGGCCGAAGGCCCCCTGCACATCGGCGCCGACTTCGAATTGCCGTGGCCCGATGCACGGTCCGAGCCAGGCGCTGATTTCGCCGGGCTCGCAGGCCGCGGCCTCGCACAGCGATCGTACGGTCGCTTCGAGCACGCCCGCCGCGAGACCTCGCCAGCCGGCGTGCGCAGCGCCCACACCACGCAGTGCGGGCGCGGCAAACAGCACAGGCAAGCAGTCGGCCACCATCACCGTGCAGGCCAAGCCCGGCTCGGTGGTGATGGCGGCGTCGGCTTCGCAAGGATCTGTGTCGAGATGCGTCAACCTGGCCACGCGCACGCCATGAACCTGTGACAAGTAGCGCGTCGGCACGCCAAGTGCGGCCTCGAAACGGCGACGGTTTTCGTCGACCGCGCCCCGATCGTCACCCGCCGAGCGGCCGAGGTTCAGGCTGTCGAATGGCGGCGCGCTGACGCCACCCACACGCGTCGTCATGAGCGCGCCGATACCCGAATCGACGTGCCACTCAGGTACTAGCCACTCATTCAGCATCCGGACATTTCGAAGGCTGCGTCAGATCGAAGGCGTGCAGCTTCATGCAGGCCTCGTAAATGCGCATCACCGTCGGCACATGGTCGAGCCGGCAATTGAGGCGCTGGGCGTTGGAGATCTGCGGCACGAGGGTGATGTCGGCGATCGTCGGCGCGTCGCCATGGCAGAAGGTGCCCGTGCGCGGGTCAGCCAACTGCCGCTCCACCGTCTCCAGCCCGGTCTCGACCCAATGACGGTACCAGCGGTTCTTGTCGTCCTCGCTGACTTTCAAATCCCTGACAAGGTAGCGCAGCACGCGCAGGTTGTTCAGCGGGTGGATCTCGCAGGCCACATCAAAGGCCAAGGCCCGTACGCGCGCGCGGCCCACAGCGTCGGCGGGCAGCAGCGGCGGCGTGGGATGCGTTTCGTCGAGGTACTCGATGATGGCCAGCGACTGCGTGAAGACCTGGTCACCCTCCACCAGCGTCGGCACCAGCCGCGTCGCCGAGACCGCCGCATAGGACTCATTGAACTGCTCGTTCTTGGTGAGGTGGACTGCCTGGTAATCGCAGTCCAGCCCCTTCAAGGCCAACGCGATGCGGACGCGGTACGAAGCTGAGGAACGAAAGTAGTTGTAGAGGCGCATGACCCCGATCTTGCCACCGCTAAACTGCTCCGCATGCTCCTGTCTTCGAGAGAGCCGATCCGCTTTTGCAGCGCTTGCGGCGCACCGGTCAGCTACCGCATCCCGGCCGATGACAACCGCGAACGCGCTGTCTGCCCGGCTTGCGCGGCGGTCCACTATGAAAACCCGACGAACATCGTCGGCACCGTCCCGGTGTGGGGCGACCAAGTGCTGCTGTGCAAGCGCGCCATCGAACCACGCTACGGGCTCTGGACGCTGCCGGCCGGGTTTCTCGAACTCGGCGAATCGACCGCTGAAGGGGCGCTCCGCGAGACCGTGGAAGAAGCCGGGGCAAAGATCGAGCTCGGGCCTTTGTTCACGCTGCTCAATGTCGTCCGCGTTGGCCAGGTGCATCTGTTCTACCGCGCCACGATGACCTCCCCCGAGCTCGATCCGGGCCACGAGACGCTGGAGGCGAGGCTGTTCCGCGAGGACGAAGTGCCCTGGGACCAGATCGCTTTTCGCACCGTGCGTGAAACCTTGCAGCTTTTCTTTGCAGATCGAAGACGCTCTCACTTTGAGTTTCACGCGGCCGATATAGCCTGACGGCCTGCCATGAGTGTGAATGCTGCAACTCGCCTTCGCGAGGACTTGATCCATCCCGACCCGCTGCTCGACAGCCTGGTCGAAGTGTGCCGTTTGCACGGTCAGGGGGCCTCGCGGGCGTCGCTCGCCGCAGGGCTGCCGCTGGTTGAAGGCCGCTTGACATTGGAGCTGGCCGAGCGCGCGGCCGAGCGCGCCGGCATGGCGGCGCGGGTGCAGCGCGTGGCGCTCGACGCCATCGACCGTGCCGCGCTGCCGGCGATCCTGGTCCTGGCCGAGAACCAGAGCTGCGTGCTCACCGGCTGGACCGACGACGGCCGGGCCAACGTGATGCTGCCGCAGACCGGCCAGGGCGCAGTGGCGCTGGAGGCCAATGCGCTCGCGGCGCGCTACAGCGGCGTGGCGCTGTTCGTGCGTCCGCAATTCCGCTTCGACAGCCGCACGCGCGAAGTTCGCGCGACAAAACGCGGCCACTGGTTCTGGAGCGCCGTCAGCGCACAGCGGTTTGTGTACCGTGACGTGCTGGCCGCGGCGGCCCTCGTCAACGTCTTTGCCCTGGCGTTCCCGATCTTCTCGATGAACGTCTATGACCGCGTGGTGCCGAA
>JANOEG010000694.1:0-1566 GCA_031413095.1 Burkholderiales bacterium
CGATGAAGTTGTTGCGGCTGATCCGCTCCCCCGTGGTTTCTCGTTCGAGCGCGAGACCGATCACCGTGACGCCGCTGGCGGCCAGCTCTTTGAGGGCAGGGCCGATGCGCTGCGGGCGGTTCACGCAATCCGGTACCGCACTTTCGCCGGGCTTTCGCGACGCCTCGCGCATCGCCAGGACTGCATCTTCGCCGAGGCTGTCTTCACCGGCGCGCAGCGTGATGTCCATGTCCAGCGCGATGATGGGCGCGCCGCTGCTGCGCATGGCGTCGATCGTGTGGCTCATTTGTGTCAGCGCCTCGGCGATGCAGCCGCGCGGCAATGGTGAGCGCCCGCCAAAGTCCGTGGCGTGGGCATAGCGGCTGAACTCGATCAGCGCAATGGTCTTTGATTTGGGAACGTCGGGCAGGCGCTGCTGCTCGTAGCGCAGCCCGAGCTGACGCGGCCCATGCTCGTCGATGGCGTTGACCCAGCGCATGAGGATCGGCTCGAAGCCGGTGCGCACGGGCGACGCCGACAGCAGCGTCAGCGCGCTGGCCAGGAACATCACAGCCGGAAGTTGCCTGGCCAAAAGACCCCAAAACGACGAATGCTCTTTGCTCACCCACCCCCCCCACCGCCGGAAACACCGTGTCGCGGTCGAAACTAGCAGTGACGGCGCGGCGATGCAAGGCGAACGCGCGCATTTAGGGGGTAGCGGGCCGCATGCAGGCCCCTCCGCCCTTGACGAGGTTGTCGCGCGCGCGCCAGTTAGAGTCGCGCCAGGAGACAACGATCTTGAACAAGCGCGAGTTTTTGAACGTGCTCGGCGCGGCGGCTGCCGCTGGTTTCGCGCTCGGCCGCAGCGGCCCCGCGCGCGCGGCTTCGCCCTACGACCTGCCCTTGGCCTTCACGCGCAGCGACAGCGTCAGCCTGTTGCACATGACCGACTGCCACGCGCAGTTGCTGCCGATGTACTTCCGCGAGCCGAGCGTCAACCTCGGCGTTGCCGGTCAGCGCGGCAAGCTGCCGCACCTGGTCGGCAACGCGCTGCTCCGGGACGCGCGCATCGCCGCCGGCTCGCCCGAGGCCTACGCCTTCACCTCGCTCGATTTCGAACGCGCCGCCAAACGCTACGGCAAGGTCGGCGGCTTTGCGCACCTGGCCACACTCGTCAAGCGCATGAAGGCTTCACGCCCCGGTGCGCTGTTGCTCGACGGCGGCGACACCTGGCAAGGCTCGGCGACGGCGCTGTGGACGCGCGGCCAGGACATGGTCGAGGCTTCTAAACTGCTCGGCGTCAACCTGATGACCGGGCACTGGGAGTTCACGCTCGGCGCCGAGCGCGTGCAGGAGGTGGTGGAGAAAGAACTCAAGCCGGCCGGCATCGAATTCCTGGCGCAGAACGTGCGCACCACCGATTTCAACGACGAGGTTTTCAAGGCTCATGTGATGCGGACGATCAACGGCCACCCAGTGGCGGTGATCGGCCAGGCCTTTCCGTACACGCCGATCGCCAATCCGCGCTACTTCACACCGGCCTGGAGCTTCGGCATCCGCGAAGAAGAGTTGCAGAAATTGGTTGAC
>JANOEG010000695.1:0-1938 GCA_031413095.1 Burkholderiales bacterium
GCACGAGCGTCGCATCCAGGATCTGTTGCGGTGCGACGTTGATCGAGAGCCGCCAGTGCGCCGGGAAGCGCGGCAGATCGGCGCAGGCCTGTCGCAACAGTGACAGCATCATCGGCCCGATCAGGCCCGTTTCCTCGGCCAAGGCAATGAAGTGCGCCGGCGCCAACAGACCGCGCTGCGGGTGGTTCCAGCGACACAGCAGTTCCAGCGACCGTACGCTGCGGCTGGCCAGGTCGACTATGGGCTGGTAGTAGGGCACGAATTCGCCACGCGCAATGCCCTCACGCATCGCCTGTTCGAGCGCTGCGCACTCGGCCACTTGCTCGTCGAGGCTGTCTTCGTAGAAGCACACATCACCGCGGCTGCGGCTCTTGGCGCGGTAGAGCGCTGAGTCTGCCTTGCGCAGCAGTTCGTCTTCAGTTTGTGCGTCGTCGGGGTAGCGGGCGATGCCGACGCTTGCGCCTATGTTGACCGACAACTCGTTGATCGTCATGGGCTCGCCGAGCACTTCAACGATTCGCTTGGCCACTTTTTGTGCATCCGCGGTGTTGCTGCTTTCTTCGATCACAACAACGAATTCGTCGCCACCGTACCGCGCGTGCAACTCACCACCGCGCAGGCAGTGCCTCAGCCGATGCGCCACCTCCTTGAGCACCAAGTCACCGACCATGTGGCCATAACGGTCGTTGATGGGCTTGAAGCGGTCGAGGTCGATCATCAGCACCGCCAGCCGACGGCCGTCACGGGCGGCGCGGGTCATTGCGCTGGCCATCGCGTCGTGCAGTGCGGCGCGGTTGGCCAGGCCGGTGAGCAGGTCGCTCGACGCCAGGCGCTGCATGCGGTCCTCGGCGTCAAGAAGGAACGTGCGCGATCTCGCGAGTCGGTCCGCCAGATGGCGCCACAGCGCGAAGCCCAGCAGACAGGCGCCCATCAGCACCACGGCGCCGAACAGCAATGCGCGCCGCTGCAGAGCGGCGACTTCGGCTTGCGTCGCCTGCACCGTCGCGGTCGTGAACTCCGTCGTGGCCGCCGCAAGCATGCGGGTGTTGTCCCGGTATCGCTCGCCGTCGAAGATCGTGCGTGCAACGTCCGCCGCGCCCACGGTCACTGCCTCGAAGGCCGATTCGCGCAGGCCTGCCAGTTCCTCGTTGGCCGCGCGCGTCTGCTTGTCGAAGCTCATGGCCGCATCTGGCGACGCCAGCGCCTTGGCCCTTGTCATGGCGTCATCCAGTTCGGGCAAACGGGTGTCGTAGTCGTCGACCCAGCGGCGCGCCCCGGTGGCCACGGCCATCTGCGCGGCGTTCGTCAGGCGCTGGTCGGCCAGCCGCACGTCACCCGCCGCCCGCCACGCGCGTGCATGGCGATCGGCCGCGGCCTCATGGGCAGCTGAGAGCCATAGGCGCTCGGCCAGCAAGCCGGCGACGATCAACGCAGAGCCGGCCAGCGCCAGCGCCAGCGAGCGTCGCGCCACGGCCATCGTCTGCTCGACGATCGACCCCGTGGGCAGCAGCGGCTCGGACGGAACTTCCGATCGCTCGATCTTTCGAGGGACGTCCTGCTCGTCTTCAACTTCAGTTCGGGCAGTCACGGTGGGTTGGCGCGCGGCTATTTACAGACTTTGCATTTCATTATCGGCAGCGCCAGCGCATGAGTGAGCTGCAATCGGGCCGCGAAGCATGCTTGCCAGGCTCGGTGTGTGACTTTGGTCGCGCCTCGCGCTGGACGTGTGACCTTGCAGCACAGTGGCTTGTGCCGCTTGCAGTCTTCAGCCTGCGAAGCGCACGGCCGCCGCAGGGCTCAGAGCTCGTCGATGCCGGTGGCGGTCGGCGCCCGCTGGCCGGTTGCCTCCGATAGCGAGAAGCGGTCGTTGGTGCGGGTGTAGAAGCTTGCGCCGAAGCGGGCCACGGGGGCGTACTCGCGCAGGTTGACGCGCCAGGC
>JANOEG010000696.1:0-4321 GCA_031413095.1 Burkholderiales bacterium
CTGAAGATCAATGCGCTCAGTGCCGGCTACGGCCCGTTCCTCGTGCTGCGCGAGCTGACGCTCGAAGCGCGCCCGGGCCTGACGGTGATCCTCGGCCCGAACGGCGCCGGCAAATCGACTTTGCTCAAGGCGATCAACGGCCTGATCCCGCGCGGGGGCGCACTGACGCTCGACGGCGACGACATCGACCGCGATGCGAAGACCAGCGAGCTGGTGCGGCGCGGCCTGGTGCTGGTGCCGGAAGGGCGGCAGTTGTTCCCGCAGATGACGGTGCGCGAGAACCTCGAACTCGGTGGCTGGCTGGTCGGCAAGGACGAGCGCGCGCGCCGCCTCGAACAAGCGTTCAAAGATTTTCCGAAACTCGCCGAGCGTGCCGAACAGCGCGCCGGCACGATGAGCGGCGGCGAGCAGCAGATGGTGGCGGTGGCGCGCGCGATGATGGGCGCGCCGCGCTTGCTGATGCTCGACGAACCGTCGCTCGGCCTGGCGCCGAAGATGGTGGACGAACTGCTGGCCATGGTGCGCCGCATCGCCGACCAGGGCGTCACCGTGCTGATGGTCGAGCAGAACGTGAAGAAGGCGCTCGCGGTGGCCGACCGTGGCTACGTACTCGAACGCGGCCGTCTGGTCGCCAGCGGCCCGGCCTCGTTGCTGTCGCGCTCCAGCGTTGTGCGCGAGGCCTATCTTGGCAAGAAGAAAGATGCATCCGTTTCCGCAAAGGAGTTCCTCATGTCCGACCTCTCGATGTTGATCAATGGCCTGGCCGTCTCGGCCGAGAAGGGTGCCACGTTCGAGCGCCGCAATCCGCTCGACGGCAGCGTGGCGACGCGCGCGCCCGCGGCGTCCGCCGCCGACGCGGTGGCCGCGGTGGAGGCCGCCGCCGAAGCCTTCAAGACCTGGCGCGAGACCGGCCCGAACCAGCGCCGCGCGCTGCTGATGAAGGCGGCCGATGCGCTCGAAGCCAAGACCGCGAAGTTCATCGAGGCGGTGCCGGCGGAGACCGGCGCCACCGGCATGTGGGCCGGCTTCAACGTGATGCTGGCCGCGGGCATGATCCGCGAGGCCGCGGCGCTGACGACGCAGATCGGCGGCGAGGTGATTCCGTCCGACGTGCCGGGCTCACTGGCGATGGGCCTGCGCGTGCCGGCCGGCGTGGTGCTCGGCATCGCGCCGTGGAACGCGCCGATCATCCTCGGCGTGCGCGCGATCGCCACGCCGCTGGCCTGTGGCAACACGGTGGTCTTCAAGGGCAGCGAGAACTGCCCGCGCACCCACCAGCTGATCGCCGAGGCGTTCGCAGAAGCGGGCTTCCCGGCGGGCGTCGTCAACTACATCACCAATGCGCCGGCCGATGCCGGTGCGGTGGTCGAGGCCATGGTGGCACACCCGGCGGTGCGGCGCGTCAACTTCACCGGCAGCACGCGCGTCGGCAAGCTGATCGCGCTGACCTGCGCCAAGCACTTGAAGCCCGTGGTGCTCGAACTCGGTGGCAAGGCGCCACTGGTGGTGCTCGATGACGCCGACCTCGATGCCGCCGTCAACGCGGCGGCCTTCGGCGCCTTCGCCAACAGCGGCCAGATCTGTATGAGTACCGAGCGCATCGTCGTCGACGCGAAGATCGCCGACGATTTCGTGGCCCGGTTCGTCAAGAAGGCCAAGGCGTTGCCGCTCGGCGACCCGCGCAAGCCGGAACCGGTGGTGCTCGGCTCGGTGATCGGCATGGGCACGGTCGAACACTGCAACGCGCTGATCGACGACGCGCTGTCCAAAGGCGCCAAGTTGCTGTGCGGCGGCAAGGCCGACTCGACGCTGATGCCGGCGACGGTGCTGGACCACGTCACGCCGAAGATGCGCATCTACCGCGAAGAAACCTTCGGCCCGGTGAAGTGCATCGTGCGCGTCAGCGGCGTCGATGCGGCGGTGGACTGTGCCAACGACAACGAGTACGGCCTCTCGGCCGCCGTCTTCGGCAAGGACACGGCGCGCGCGATCACGGTGGCGCAGCGCATCGAGAGCGGTATCTGCCACGTCAACGGCCCCACCGTGCATGACGAAGCTCAGATGCCGTTCGGCGGCGTCAAGGGCAGTGGCATGGGTCGCTTCGGCGGCAAGGCCGGCATTGCCGAGTTCACCGAGCTGCGCTGGATCACGGTGCAGACCGGGGAGCGACACTACCCGTTCTAAAAGTTGTCACACGCCTGAGGCACACTCGCGCTTGACATAGGAGGCGCTGACATGGATCGCAGGCATTGGTTGGGGTGGGCTGGGGCGGCGGCGTTTGCGGGCCGGGCGAGGGCACAAACGCCCGCGAACCTTAGCCTCGTGGTACCGGTGCCGCCGGGAGGCTCGGTCGATCTGACGGCGCGTCTGCTCGGCGAACACTTGCCCAAGACGCTGAAGCAGAACGTCGTCATCGAGAACAAGCCGGGTGCGTCGGGCTCGATCGCTGCGGCCGGTGTGGCGCGGCAGGCCGGTGACGAGAACACCTTGATGCTGGTCTTCGACTCGCATGTCACCAACCCGCTGGTCTATCCAAACCTCGGCTACACGCTGAAAGACTTCACGCCGATATCGCGGCTGCTCAGCTTTCCGCTGGTGTTCGCCGTGCCGGCTTCATTGCCCGTGAACACGCTGCAGGATTTCATCGCGCTGGCGAAGCGCAAGCCCGGCGCGCTCAACGTCTCCTCGGCCGGCCTGGGCACGCTGAATCATCTGGCCGCAGAACTGTTCAAGACGCGTACCGGCACGCACATCGTTCACATTCCCTACCGGGGCGGTGTGCCGGCGCTGCAGGCAGTGATGAACGACGAAGTGCAGCTGTTCATGGGCTCATGGGTGGCGATCGGCCCCCACGTCAAGAGTGGGCGTGTGAAGGCGCTCGGTGTCACGTCGGCCAAGCGCTATTCGGTGGCGCCCGAGTTGCCTACGCTGCAAGAGGCCGGCGTCAAGGATTTCGATGTCTCAACCTGGATCGGCGCCCTGGCGCCGGCGCGCATCGGGGCGCAGCGGCAGCAGGCACTGCACGAGGCCGTGACGCAAGCGTTGTCGCAGGCGGCCGTGAAGGCCACGCTGGCGCAACAAGGCCTCGAATGGGTCGGGTCGAGCCCGGCCGACTTCGAGGCCTTCATGGGCGCTGAAGCCAAGCGCTGGAACGATCTGGTGATCGCGCAGAAGCTCAACTTCGGCTAGCGCTTCAGCGGCGCCACGGGTTCTGATCGTGGCGGTCGTAGCGGTTCGGCACGCCGTCACCGTCGCGGTCCCACTGCGGCGAGTAGCGGGCGTCGCGGCGGTTCGGAATGCCATCGCCGTCAACGTCCCAGCGCGGGTTGTAAATGCGGTCGTGGCGGTTCGGGACACCGTCGCCATCGCGGTCCCAACGCGTTGGCTGTTGGTAGCGCGCCTGCGGGTATGCAGGCCGCTGGTGGTACACCGGCGCGGGCTGGCGGTACACGGGCACCGGCACGGTGTACACCGGCTGTGAACGCCCATACGCGGGCGAGCCGATCGTCACCGACCATTGCACGTCGGCATCGCGGGCCTGGGCCACGCCCGTGCCCAGTGCGGCCGCCAAGGCCAAGGCAACAGGGATCGCGAATCGGGTCTTGTTCATCGAAGCTCCATGCGGCCCGAAAGAAGGAGGGCCGTGCGCTGACAACGCGGGGGCCTGCGGCGCCGCGCACCGGGCCGGCGTCAGCGCCTCGTAAAGCTGCGTGAAGTTGGCGCTTCAGCGTGCTGTTGTGCGCTCGCGCACCAGCAGCCACAGCGCCGCCGATTCGATGGCGACAAACAGCGCCAGGCTCCAGAACTCGTAAGGCACGCCGGCCAGATCGACAGCGGCGTCGGCGCAGGTGGCGGTGGCCTGAAAAACGTCGGGCAGCAGCGCATCGAGGCGCAGCCCGGAGACGATGCGGTCGGCCAGCGTCAGGTTGCACGATGCGCTGGCTTTGGCCACGAAGTGCTGCCACAGCGCCGCGGCGATGCCGCTGCCGCACAGCAGCATCAGCACGAACAGAACGGCGCGTTGGCCGAGCGCTGTCCGCCACGCCAGACCAAGCAGCGCGACGATGCCGATCACAACGAAGATCAGGCGCTGCAGCACGCACCACGGGCAGGGTTCCATGCCGAAGCTGTGCTGCGTCACCAGCGCCGCGCCGACCGCGCCGAAGCCGAGCGCGGCGATCGCCAGCAACCCACCGGTGCGCGTCATCCTAGGGCCTGTCAACGCTAGCGGAGGGCGCGCGCCGGGCAGCCCCGGGCCACAGCGCTAGGCGCGCGAGGCCGTGTGCCCCGCGCACACAACGAGCGCGCAACGATGCGCTGT
>JANOEG010000697.1:0-5983 GCA_031413095.1 Burkholderiales bacterium
CCTCGGGCCGCGCCGGTTTCGTGTTCGACCGCTACAGCGACACTGACTTCAAATTCGCAGCGATCGACGTCGCGACCCAACAGGTGTTGATCGGCCATCGCACGAGTGCCGGCTGGTTCGTGGATGCAGTGGTTACGAACAAGTCGCTGAAGGCGGGTGCCGACAGCACCTTGGGCATCACGCTGCGCGGTTCGAGCGTGAGCGTCACGTTGAACGGCCAGGCGGTGGTCGGGTACGCTTTCAACGGTGTCACGACCGACGGCCGCTTCGGTTTGTTCACGCGCGGTGCGTCGGCCTCGTTCGACAGCGTTACGGTCAAGACGAACGACCCCGCCTTCGGAGTCACGTTGCAGTCTTCGCAGCCCGCGCTGATCGACTGGGGCGTGGCCGCGGTTCAAACAGCGGCACAACGTACTGCGCCGGCCGCCGGCGTCGCCAGTTCGCCTTCGTGGCAACAGCGTTTCGTCAACCACCTCGGGGCAACGCCTGAGCAGCTCCACCCGAATGCGGGGCTGCGGGTGGAATTGCCGATTGTTTCGAGTCTGTCTGGGTTATAGCGTTGCAGGAGGGAAACGGGGAGGAACGATCATGCCCAAGCAGTTGTTGATTTACGAGTCGGCGGTTCCGGTATCGATGGCTCGGCATCGTGCCGTGTCGTACCAGCCGATCGGCAACTTCGCATTCACCGCCGGCATCAATGCGGTGCCCTTGATGGCGGTGGAGTTCATCCGCGCCGCGACCGAGTACGCCATCGTGTTCACGGCCGCCGGCGACGACGTGCTGCCGGTCGCGGTACTGGGTGTGCGGCCCGAGCAGAATCTCTACCTGTCGGCCGACGCGCAGTGGCAGGCCAAGTATGTTCCGGCGTTTGTCCGCCGCTACCCGTTCGTGTTCTCGGCCAGCGCCGACGGCAAGACACTGACTCTGTGCGTCGACGAGTCGCACCCCGGATTCAACCGCGAAGGTCGTGGCCAGCGCCTGTTCGGCGCCGACGGCAAGCCGTCAGCGTATGTCGAACAGGTGCTGAAGTTCCTGCAGGATTACCAGGCGCATTTCGAACGCACCCGTGCCTTCGGCATGCGCCTGAAGGAGTTGAAGTTGCTCGAGCCCATGCAGGCCAATGTCACTACACCCGCCGGCGACACCGTGGCGCTCGGCGGCTTCATGGCGGTTCCGCGCGACAGGTTGCGCGCGCTCGGTGGCGACGCGCTCGCCGCGCTCGCGAAGACCGACGAGCTCGAATTGCTCTATCTGCACCTGTACTCGATGCGCAACTTCAGCGATGTGAAAGACCGTTATATCGGCTCGCTGCCGCAGACCGCCCAGTCTGCCGCGGCCGACCCGACTGCGGTGCACTGAATCTGCGCTGCCGTGTGGCGTCCTTGCGCCGTTCAACGGTCCACTGAAAGATGACCGGCAACACTGCGCCCGTCTACTCGCTCGCCGACGAACATCGCTCGCGCGCCGAGTCGGCGGCGTGGGCGCGCTTCGTCGAGGCGACCGATCGCGCCGATTTCTGTGCCGGATGGCTGGCGCTGCTGGCAGCGCGGGTCGAGCGTGCGCGCGCGGCGCTGGTGCTGGTGGCCGAATCGGAGGGCGCGGCCTTCACTGTGGCCGCGGCCTGGCCCGACCCGCAGCGCGACCTGCAGTACCTCGGGGCGGTCGCGCAGCGCGCGCTCACCGAACGTGCCGGCGTCGTGACGGCGCCGAACGGCGGCACGCCCGATTCCGAAGGGCCAGCGTTTGTGGGCTACCCGGTCGAGGTGGGTGGGCGCCTGGTGGCGGCCGTCGTGCTCGAGGTGGGCGCCGGCGGCGCGCTTCAGTCCGTGCTGCGCCAGGTCCACTGGGCCAGCGCCTGGCTGCTCGACCACTTCGGCCAGCAACGCCTCGCCGAGCGCGAGGCCGAACTGGCACGCGTCGGCGCCCTCAACGAGCTGATGGCGACCGCGCTGCAGCACCGCAGGCTGCAGGCGGCGGCGCTGGCGGTGGCCAACGAACTCGCGCTGCGCCTGCGTTGCGACCGGGTGTCGATCGGTTTCGAGGAGCGCGCGCAGGTCGTACCGATCGTGCTGTCGCACACCGCATCTTTCGACAAACGCTCCGACCTCGTGCGCGCAATCGCCAGCGCCATGGACGAAGTGCTCGACCTCGGCGTCGCGGTGGCGCTGCCGGCATCGGGCGACGACGAATTGGGGGCGATCGCGCACGCCGAGGCCGCGCGCACACTGAATGTGGCCGCACTGCTGTCGGTGCCGCTGCTGCACGAGGCCCAGACGATCGGCGTGATCACCTTCGAGCGCAACGCCGGGCCGCCCTTCGGCGATGCCGAGCAGCGTTTCGCGCGGGCACTCGGCGTGATGCTGGCGCCGATGTGGGCATTGCAGCGCGCGCAAGAGCGGCCGTGGTGGCAGCGCGCCGGCGCTGCGGCGCGTGGCGCGCTGCAGGCGACTCTCGGGCCCCGGCACCCGGGGCTGAAGCTCGCCGCCGTTCTGGCCACCGCGCTGCTCCTGGCCATGGCGCTGATCCAGGCGGACCATCGGGTCGCGGCACGCACCGTGATCGAGGGTTCGACGCAGCTCGCTTCGGTGGCGCCGTTCGACGGTTTCATCGCCCAGGGGATGGTGCGTGCCGGCGATACGGTACGCGCCGGGCAGCCGATGGCCAGGCTCGACGATCGAGATCTCCAGCTCGAGCGCGCGAAATGGAATGCCGAGCGCGAGCAGCTCCAGCGCAGGTTCCAGGTCGCGATGGCGCAGGCCGATCGCGGTGCGATGGGCGTGATCGAGGCGCAGATCCACCAGAGCGAGGCGCAGCTTGCGCTGGCGCAGGAGAAGCTCACCCGCGCCACGTTGGTGGCGCCGTTCGACGGGGTGGTCGTCGCGGGTGACCTGAGCCAGAGCATCGGCACGCCGGTCGAGCAGGGCAAGCTGCTGTTCGAAGTGGCGCCGTTGCAAGGCTTTCGGGTCGTGTTGCAGGTGGACGATCGCGACATCGCCTACCTGCGGCTGACGCAGCGCGGCGAACTGGTGCTGTCCAGCCTGCCCGATCGTGCGCTGCCCTTCACGGTGAACGCGATCACGCCCGTGGCCACGCAGGTCGATGGGCGCAACGTGTTCCGCGTCGAGGCCAAGCTGGACGGCGAGCTCGCGCGGTTGCGTCCGGGCATGGAAGGTGTGGGCAAGGTCGTGGTCGGCGAGCGAAGCCTGCTGTGGATCTGGACCCACCGCTTCTTCGACTGGCTGCAACTGGCGCTGTGGAACTGGATGCCTTGAACGACTTCGCCGCATGACCGCCCGGACGCCGCTGCAAAGCAGCCTGTGGTACCGCGTCGCGACGCTGAAACCGCAGTTGCTCGGGCGCGCGAAGCTGCACCGCCACCGCTACCGGGGCGAGCTGTGGTACCTGCTGCAGGACCCGGCGTCGGGCCGGGTGCATCGATTCACGCCGGCGGCGCGCCTGGTGCTCGCAGCGATGGACGGCCAGCGCTCCGTGCACGACCTGTGGCAGTTGGCGCAGCGCCGCCTCGGTGACGCTGCACCGACTCAAGACGAACTGATCCAGCTGCTTGGCCAGTTGCACGCCCTGGACCTGCTCTCGACCAACGTGCCGCCCGACGCGCTGGAGCTGTTCGAGCGCGGCGCCAGGAGCACGGCGCAAAAGCGCCGCCGCTCGTGGATGAACCCGATGGCGGTGCGAATTCCGCTGTGGGACCCCGGCCGGTTTCTCGACCGATGGGTGCGGCTGTGGCGGCACCTGTGGGGCCGCGTCGGCGCGCTGCTTTGGCTGGTGGTCGTGCTGCCGGCGCTGGTGCTGCTGCCGCGCACCTGGCCCGAACTCACGCACAACGTGTCCGACCGCGTGCTGCAGGCCGACAACCTGCTGCTGCTGGCGCTGGTGTTCCCGATCATCAAGGCGCTGCACGAACTCGGCCATGCCACCGCCACCCGCGCCGGCGGCGGCGAGGTGCACGACATGGGCGTGATGCTGCTGGTGCTGATACCGGTGCCGTACGTCGACGCATCGGCCGCAACGGTGCTGCGTTCACGCTGGTCGCGTGCACTCGTCGGTGCGGCGGGCATGCTGGTCGAGGTGTTCATCGCCGCGCTGGCGTTCTACCTCTGGCTGCTGCTCGAGCCCGGCCTCACGCGCGCGGTATGTTTCAACGTGATCCTGGTGGCCGGCGTCTCGACGCTGATCTTCAACGGCAATCCGCTGTTGCGTTACGACGCCTACTACATTCTGGCCGACCTCACCGAACTGCCGAACCTGGCGCAGCGCTCGACGCGCTACTGGGGATACCTGGCCGAGCGCTACCTGCTGCGCAGCCGCGACGCGGTACCCGCCGCCGACAGCCGCGGCGAGCGCATCTGGTTCGTGTGCTACGGCTTTGCATCGACGCTGTACCGTCTGTTCGTCACCTTCGCGATCGCCGTCTTCGTCGGTTCGCGCTTCTTTTTCTTCGGCGTCCTGCTCGCCCTGTGGGCGGTGGCGATGATGGTGGGCGCGCCCGTCGTGCGCGCACTCGGCCAGTTGCGTGAGCGCCAGGGCCTGCGGGAGCGGCGCCACCGCATCGTCGCGATCGCGGGCGCCGTCCTGGTGGCGCTGGTGCTGCTGGCGCTGTGGGTGCCGCTGCCGAACCGGACCCAGGCCGAGGGCGTGGTCTGGTTGCCCGAGCAGGCGACGCTGCGCGCCGGTGCGAACGGTTTCGTGAGCCGGTTGATGGTGCCGCCGGGTCAGCGCGTCGAGGCCGGCACGGCACTCGTGCACAGCGTCGATCCGGCACTTGCTGCGCAGCAGCGGCTGATCGAGGCGCGTGTCGCCGAACTCGAGGCGATCTACGGCAACGAACTGGTCAACGACCGGGCGCGTGCCGAGATGGTGCGCCGGCAGCTGCGGTTCGAACACGAGTCGCTCGCCCGTGTGCGCGAGCGCGCCGCCGGCCTCGTGGCCAGCGCGAAGTCCGCTGGCGTCTTCACGGTCGCGCGGCCGAATGACCTGCCGGGCCGCTACTACCGCCAGGGTGAAGCGCTCGGTTACGTGCTCGAGCGCGTCGAACCGATCGTGCGCGTCGTGGTCGAGCAGGCGGAGGCCGATGGCGTCGGCGTGTCGGTTCGGCAGGTCGGCCTGCGGCTCGCCGACGAGATGGGCCGCGTGATCCCCGGTCGCATCGTGCGCCAGGTGCCGGCCGGCACCGACGAGGCGCCGAGCCGTGCGCTGGTCGCCTCCGGCGGCGGCAGGGTCGCGTCCGACCCGCGTGATCCGCAGGGCCGCAAGACGATGGAGCGCGTCTTCGAGATCGACGTCGAGCCCCTCGAGCCGCTCGGGCGCGCCGCCGCATTCGGGCAGCGGGTCTACGTGCGCTTCGAGATGGAGCCTGCACCGCTGGCGACCCAGACCTATCGGGCGATGCGGCGCCTGTTCCTCAGCCATTTCGATGTCTGACGCCGCGGCGCTCAACCTGGGCCCGGGCACCATCGCACCGGGGCGGCCCTACGTCGAGCGCGCCGAGCACGAACCCGCGTGGCACGAGCGGCTCGCGATCGGCCTTTGGCATGGCGCGGGCCTTCCGCTCGTGCGTGCGACGGGCGCACCGCGGTGGCGCGCGCGCGCACTGGTCGCGCGCGTCGACGCATTGGCCGCCGAGACCGCAGCGCTTGACGACGCGCAGCTGCGCGCGCAGGCGCGTGCGCTTCGGACGGTGTTGCGGCGCGACGGATTCGAACTCGCGCCGGTCGCGCGCGCCTTTGCACTCGTTCGCGAGGCGGCAGGCCGTGTGCTCGGCCAGCGTCACTACGCGACCCAGCTGATGGTCGGCTGGTGGCTGCTCGACGGTGCGCTCGTGGAAATGGCCACCGGCGAGGGCAAGACCTTCGTCGGCCCGCTGGCGTGCTTCCTGCGGGTGCTCGAGGGCATGCACTGCCATGTGGTGACGGTGAACGACTACCTCGTCCGCCGCGACGCAAACTGGGTTCGGCCGGCGTTT
>JANOEG010000698.1:0-2772 GCA_031413095.1 Burkholderiales bacterium
CGCTGGTGTCGCCGCGTCGAAGGTCGAGGCGGTGGTGTCGGCCACCGACCCGCGCCTTTCCGAACTCGAAGCACGCGACAAGCAGGACGCCTGGCTCGGCGTGGCCTGGCGCGGCGTCAAAGGGCAACGTGTCGAACTCGAACACCGCCAGGGCATCGAGGATCGCGAAGGCAATGCACGCGAGCGCGGCGGGCGGCGGCGCCACCACGTCACCTTCAACGACATCGAGCGCGCGATGACTTCGCTGAACTGGGAAGCCGAGTGGGCCGGTTCGCTGGAGACGCAGCTGCGCGCCTACCGCGGGTTGATCGACGTCGAGAACCGGCGCACCGAAGGCGTTGCGGTCAACGTGCCGCAGCGCGTGCAGGAGCAGGTGCTCGAAGGTCAGGTGCGGCGGCCCTTCGGTGCGCATGCACTCACCGGCGGCTTCGAGGCGCGCAACGAATCGCTCGAAGACCCGGGCCTGCCCGGTGGCCGGGGGGTGCTGCCGCACCGCTCGCTGTTCGTGCAGGACGAGTGGAGCGTTGCCCAGCCGCTGACGCTCACGGCCGGACTGCGCCGCGACGAGCACAGCCGCTATGGCAGCGAGTGGAGTCCGCGCGCCTACGCGGTGTGGCGCGTGGCGCCAGCGTGGACGGTCAAGGGCGGCTACAGCCACGGCTTCAAGGTGCCGAACCTGAAGCAAGTCGTGCCCGGCGCGCGGCCCGAAGGCCCGAACACTTTTCTCGGCAACCCGGATCTGAAGCCTGAGCGCAGCAACGCGATCGAGATCGGCATCGGTTATGCGGCCGGGCCGATGCAGGCGCAGTTGATGGCCTTTGATCAGCGCGTCTATGACCTGATCGAAGTGCGCCTGGTCACACCCGGCGCCGTGCCCGGCATCGGCACCTACACCTACGAGAACCTGGCCAAGGCGACGCTGCGCGGCATCGAAGCATCGGCCGTGCAGTCGCTCGGCGCCGGCTTCACGGGCGTCGTGAGCTACACCTATCTCGATGCCAAGAACGGCAATGGCGTGCCGCTCGAACGCCGGCCACGGCACAGCGCGACCGTGCGGCTCGACTGGCAGCGCGGCCCGTGGCGGATCGGCGGCCACGTCGAACATGCGGGCGATCAGTTGTTGCCGGCGGGCACGGCCAACACACCGGCGCAGCCGGTGCCCGACCTGACGATGCTCGGTGCGCAGGCTTCCGTCGCCCTGCCGGGCGGCCTTGAGGCGGCGCTCGGCGTGCGCAACCTGACCAATGTGCGCCTGGCAGAGAAGTCGCCGCTGTTCACGCAGGTGGAGGCGCCGCGCACCTGGCGGCTGACGTTGCGCGGCAAATGGTGAGTGGGTCATTGACTCAGCGCAAGGGGCAGACGGCTTCGCACCGCTAGCCTGGAATGTTTGTGTCGACGCGGCCAAAGCCATGAACCATCCCGATCTCATCGACCCCGATCTCGAACAGCGGTGGCTCGCCAGCGGCCTGGCCCCACTGCGCCTGGCCGGCCGCGACCTGCTGCCGGTCGTGCAGGGCGGCATGGGCGTCGGCATCTCGGCGCACCGTCTGGCCGGCAGCGTGGCCGCGCAGGGCGCGGTCGGCACGATCTCGTCGATCGACCTGCGGCGTCACCACCCGGACCTGATGGCGCGCACTCAAGGCCAAGGCACCGGGCCTCACGCTAAAGCGGTGATCGACGCCGCCAACCTCGAAGCGCTGCAGCGCGAGATCGCCGCGGCGCGCACGCTGGCCAACGGCCGCGGCCTGTTGGCCGTGAACGTGATGCGCGCCGTCAGCGAGTACGCGCCGTTGGTGCGCACGGCGCTCGAAGCCGGCATCGACGCCGTGGTGGTCGGAGCGGGCCTGCCGCTCGACCTGCCCGAGCTGGCGCGCGAGCATCCGCAGGCGGCGCTGGTGCCGATCCTGTCCGATGCGCGCGGCATCGCGCTGGTGATCAAGAAATGGGAGCGCAAGCAGCGTGTGCCCGATGCGATCGTCATCGAACACCCACGCTGGGCCGGCGGCCACCTCGGCGCCGCGAAGATCGAGGACTTGGACGACGCGCGCTTCGACTTCGAGCGCGTGCTGCCAGAAGCCAACGCCTTTCTGCGCAGCGCCGGCCTCGAGCGCGAGGTGCCGCTGATCGTGGCCGGCGGCATCCGCAGATTCGAAGACATTGCGCACGCGCAGTCGCTCGGCGCGGCGGCGGTGCAGCTCGGCACTCCCTTCGTTGCCACCGAGGAGTGCGACGCGCACTCGAACTTCAAGCAGGTGCTGGCCGGCGCGCGCGACGAAGACGTGGTCGAGTTCACCAGCGTCGCCGGCCTGCCGGCGCGCGCGGTGGCGACACGCTGGCTGCGCAACTACATCGCCGCGCTGCCGCGCCTGCAGCAGACGGCGCACAAGAAGTCGCGCTGCACCCTGGCCTGGGATTGCCTGGCTCAATGCGGCCTGCGCGATGGCCTGCCAACCTGGGGCCAGTTCTGCATAGACCAGCGTCTGGCCGCGGCCTTGCGCGGCGAGGTCGACAAGGGCCTGTTCTTTCGCGGCGCAGGAGCGTTGCCGTTCGGCGACCGCATTGCGACGGTGCGCGCGCTGATCGAGCGCTTGCTGACGCCGGGTGTCGCTCTGGGCGCTGCATGATTCACAGATGACCGACTTGGCATGGGCGCCGCAGATTCGGCAGGCGCATCTCGCACTCGTCGTGCTGAGCGGCACGTTGTTCGCCTTGCGCGGCGGGGGCGTGCTCGCCGGGGCGCGCTGGCCGCTGCACCGGGCGCTGCGCGTCGGC
>JANOEG010000699.1:0-9387 GCA_031413095.1 Burkholderiales bacterium
GCCAGCCATGCCATACGCTTGATCGCTTCCGATACGCCCTGAATGAACAGCAAGGCAAAGCCTAGCGGCAGCATCAGCATCGCCGGCCAGCGGATCAGGCCGCCGGCATTGCTCGACATCTCGCCCGATTCGTACATCTTCATGAACAGCGGCCAAGCGAAATGGATCATCACCAGCATCGACGGCAGCATGAACAGCACCAGGCCCGCCAAATCGATCAGCGCCTGCGTGCGGCCCGAGTAGCGGCCGTAGATCACGTCGACGCGCACATGCTCATTGACACGCAGAACCTGCGCAGCACCCAACATCACGCAGCCGGCGAACAGATACCACTGGATCTCTAGGAAGGCATTCGAGCTGTAGTTGGCTACGTAGCGCACCACGGCATTCGCCGCGCTGATGAGGCACGATGCGAAGACCGCCCACTTGGCCAGGATCGCAAAGCGATCATTCAGCGAGTCGATGCCTCGAGACAGGGTCAGCAATCCATTCATTCGACGCTCCGAAGGACCGGCCCAAAGGCAGGCGCAATACCTGACGATGGTGTCAGCATCGGTGCGCTCGCTGTAGAGGTTCTAACCCCTACGTGCCGGCACGTTGCTGCGCTTGCACGAACAGGTTGGTCGAGCGCGCGCCGCTGCGGCAGAACGCAAGCAGGGGGCGAGGCAACTCGTCGAGCAGCGCGGCAAACGCTGCAATCTGCCCGGGGGTTTGCCCGCCGCCGCTGACCGGCAGGAAGCGGTATTCGAGGCCAGCGGCTTTTGCTGCGGCCTCGATCGCCGCGTTCGTCGGTTGATCGGGGCCATGCTCGAAGTCCGGGCGGTTGTTGACAACGCTGCGAAAACCAGCGCGCGCCACTTCGGCCATGGCGTCGGGCGTGAGCTGTGGGGCCACGCAGACGTCGGCGGCGACTTGTCGCAACGGCAGGTTCATTTCAAGGCGCCTTTGACTGCAGCCGACACCATGCCCATGTCGGCCTTGCCAGCAAGCTGCGCCTTCACCGCGCCCATCACCTTGCCCATGTCGCCGGGGCCGGCGGCGCCGAGCTCCTTGATGATTCGCGTCACCTCGGCCGCCACTTCGTCGGCCAACAGGCGCTGCGGGAGGTAGCCCTCGAGCACTTTCATCTCAGCGGTCTCTTTGTCCACCAGATCGGTGCGGCCAGCTTGCTGGAATGCGGTGATCGAGTCCTTGCGCTGCTTGACCAGTTTGTCGAGCACGCCGATGACCTGCACGTCGTCGAGCACGATGCGTTCATCGACTTCGCGTTGCTTGATCGCAGCCAGCAGAAAGCGGATCGTGCCCAGACGCTCGGCGTCCTTGGCGCGCATCGCGGTCTTCATGTCTTCGGTGATGCGGTCTCTCAAGGTCATGTCAGCTCCTTAGGGCCGCCCCAAGGAGCTGACGCTCTCCTCGGGGGACGCGAATGAAATGAGCCAGGGTCATCAGGTTCATCCAAAAACAAAAGCCCGCAGCGGCTTCCCGCGCGGGCTCGGATTCAAACCGCGGCGCCGATCAGTACAGTTTCTTCGGCAGCTGCATCGAGCGAACGCGCTTGTAATGGCGCTTCACCGCGGCGGCCTTCTTGCGCTTGCGCTCGGCGGTGGGTTTCTCATAGAACTCGCGAGCGCGCAGGTCGGTGAGCAAGCCCAATTTCTCGATCGTTCGCTTGAAGCGGCGCAGGGCCACATCGAAGGGCTCATTCTCTTTGACGCGGATCGTGGTCATGAAACGGAAAATCCTTGGTGTCGCCTGCGCTATACGGGTGGTGCAGGCAGGTCAGAAAAGCCGATGATTATAGCCACAACAATCGGCGGGCCGAACTCCCGAGCCTGTGCTGTGGGCAGGGCACCGCCGGTGGCTACCATAGCCCCATGCCGCTCCCGGTCCTCGACCCCCGATTGGCCGCCTGCATGGCGCCGCTGGTGCCTGCGTTGGCCTCTCACGCCCAGCGCGGGCTGGTCGTGAAGGATGGCGCTACGGGCTCCTGGCTGCATGTCAACGAGGTGATGGCGCAGTGGCTGGGCCGGCCCGCAGAAGATTTGATCGGGCAGCCGCAGGCACTGGAAGCCGAACTCTTCGGTGAGGCTGCGACGGCGCTGCGGGTCGCCGAGCAGGCTGCTGCGGCTCACACTGGTCCGACTGCCGCCGAGCACAACATCGAAGTAGGTGGCGTGCGCCGCCAGTTCGAGGTGCTGCGCCAGCGCCTGACGGGCCCCGACGGCCAGGCGCTTCTGGCCGCTGTCTGGCATGACTTGACGCCGGAGCGTCGGCGCGAAGCCCAGTTGCGCAACGCCCTGGAGCAGCTTGAGCAGCAGCAACTGGCCAATGTGCAATTGCGTCGCGAAGCGCAGGGCCAGCAGTCGCCGCGCGATACAGCCACCGGGCTGTCCAACCGGGCGAATTTCGAAGATCAGCTGCGGCGCGAAGTCGATCTGTCGACGCGTGAGCACCGTGAATTTGCACTCGTGTCGATCGAGATCGATGCCCTTGCCGACGATGTGGCGGCGCTTGGCGCTGCGGTGCGTCCGCGCGTGCTCGAGGCCCTCGGCCGGCTGTTGCGGAGCAACACCCGGGCCATGGACGCGTCCTGCCGTTACGACGACAACCGCTTTGCCGTGCTGCTGTCGGGCGTGGGCCTGGCCACCGCGCACTCGCGCATGGAAGGTTTTCGGCGCCAATGCGCGACCCAGATCGTGGCCCACGAAGGGCGCGACGTCGGCTTCACGGTGTCGATGGGCGTGGCGAGCTTTCCGCACACCGCGCACACGCAGGACGAATTGCGCGCCGCTTGCGAGTCGGCGCTGGCCGAAGCGCGCCAGCGCGGTGGCAACCGGGTGACGCTGGCCAGCATCGAATTCGGCGCCGGCTGAGCGCCACGCTCAGGCCTGCATCAAGGCGCGCACATGTGCGGCGCAGCCGCTGGCCAAGCCCTGCAGGCTGTAGCCGCCTTCGAGTATCGAGACGACGCGCCCGCGCGCGCACTCGTCGGCTACCGTCATCAATTCGCGTGTGATCCAGTGGAAGTCGTCGTCGGTCAAGGCCAAGCCACCCAGCGGGTCGAGATGGTGCGCGTCGAAGCCGGCGGAGATCACCAGCAACTCGGGCGCAAAGCCGCGCAGCGCCGGCAGCATCTGGGTGCGCATGTGCCGGCGGAAAGTGGCCGAGTCGCAGCCTTGCTGCAGTGGGATGTTGACGATGTTCCCGGCGACGCCCGATTCGAGACGCGTGCCGGTTCCTGGGTAGAAGGGGGCTTGGTGGCTGGAGCCGTAGAACAGGTCCGGGTCGTCGTAGAAGCAGTTCTGCGTGCCGTTGCCATGGTGCACATCGAAATCCACCACCGCCACGCGGCGCAGGCCGTGAGCAGCGCGGGCGTGAAGGGCTGCGATGGCGGCCTGGTTGAAGATGCAAAAGCCCATCGCCCGCTCGGCCTCGGCATGGTGGCCACAGGGGCGTGTGGCGCAGAACGCGTTGCGTGCCTGGCCGCCGACCACGCTGTCCACCGCAGCGCAGGCGGCGCCGACGCAGCGCAGCACCGCTTCCCAGCTGCCGGGTGACATCACGGTGTCGCCACCATCCAGCGAGCGATAGCCCTGGAGAGGCACTGCGGCCTCCACCGCGTTGAAATAGGCCTCACTGTGCGCAAGGAGAATTTGTTCGCGCGTGCCGTACGGTGCTTCGCAGCGCTGCACGGCTGCGAACTCGGCTGCCTCGAGGGCCTGCAGAACGGCTTCGAGCCGCTGCGGCGATTCGGGGTGGTGCGGGCCGGGTCGATGTTCCAGGCAGGCAGAGTGGCTGTAGATCGAGGTGCTCATGAAGGTCTTGCGGTGAGTGTCTTGCAGGGAGATGCGATCGTGACAGGGCATGCCGGTGAGCGGACGCCTTCAATATGAAAGGGTAAACCCACTGCGGACAAGCGACCGTGAGCATGCAAAGTTCGGGTGAGGACAAAGTTGCAATGGCCGTAAGCGCTCCTGATCTCGCGCACCGAGCGCGGGGCGGGTTGTCCCTTGATCTTGACTGCGGTCAATTGAAGTTCTTTCGGACCTACAGACCATCGCACCATCAACCGAGGAGTGACATGGCCGAACAACGAAGCGGCACGTCATTCCTGATCGACACCACCGACTGGAGACATCGATGAAGTTCGCTGAAATTGCCACCGGCCGCACGATTCAGGGCCGTCTCCCGATCACTCGTTTCGCCGCCGCAGCCGCGGCGTGCGCCGCAGGGGCGATGTTTGCTGCACCCGCCTGGGCCGCGTGGGAGCCGAGCAAGCCCGTCGAGTTCGTGGTGCCGGCCGGCACCGGCGGCGGTGCGGACCAGATGGCGCGCCTGGTGCAAGGCATCATCGTCAAGCACAAGCTGATGAAGGAGTCGATGGTCGTTGTCAACAAGGCAGGTGGCGCGGGCGCGGAGGGCTTCCTCGCGGTCAAAGAGGCCAAGGGCGACCCGCACAAAGTCATCATCACCTTGTCGAATCTGTTCACGACGCCGATGGCCACCGGCGTGCCGTTCAACTGGAAGGAGATGACGCCGGTGTCGATGATGGCGCTCGACCAGTTTGTGCTCTGGGTCAACGCCGAGACGCCGTACAAGACGGCCAAGGAATACATCGACGCCGTCAAGGCGGCCGGCCCGAACAAGATGAAGATGGGCGGCACCGGCTCAAAGCAGGAAGACCAGATCATCACGGTCGGCCTCGAGAAAGCCACCGGCACCAAGTTCATCTATGTGCCCTACAAGGGCGGTGGCGAAGTCGCGGTGCAATTGGTTGGCAAGCACATCGACTCGACGGTCAACAACCCGATCGAAGCGGTGGCGCAGTGGCGTGCCGGCTCGCTGCGTCCGCTGTGTGTGTTCGACGACACGCGCATGCCCTACAAAGAGAAGGTCACGGCCACGCAGTCGTGGGCTGACATCCCGACCTGCAAAGAGTCCGGCGTGCCGACCGACTACGTCATGCTGCGCGGCATCTTCATGGCGCCGGGCGTGAGCCCCGATCAAGTGGCCTTCTACACCGACCTGATGAAGAAGGTGCGCGAGACGCCGGACTGGAAAGAATTCATGGAAAAGGGCGCCTTCAACCAGACGGCCATTGCCGGCGCCGACTACACGAAGTGGCTCACCGAAGCCGAGGCGCTGCACCGCACGCTGATGACCGAGGCCGGCTTCCTCGCCAAGCCATAGACGCCGGAGCGAACGCTGGCAAGCGCCTGCATCCAGCTCCGAACACTTGACGTCCCCACAACCCGGCCCCGCACAGAGGGCCGTGGCGGGGGCTCACCCCTATCGCCTGAGGAGACGCGATGTCGCAACACGACAGCAGCAGTGAAGAGCAGGGCACGACCGTGGCCCGCAACTCGACCGTGGATGCCGTCGTTGCGGTTTGCCTGATCGTGATCGGCGTGGTGCAGATCGTCGAGGCACGGCGTCTGGGCGCCGACTGGACCACGGACGGGCCGGGTGCTGGCTACTTTCCGTTTTACATCGGCCTGATCCTGGCCATCAGCGGGGCGGCGATTCTGGTGCAGTCGCTGCGCGCGCGGAAAACTGACGACAGCGTCTTCGTCGACAGCGTGCAGGGCAAGCGTGTGCTGTCGGTGCTGGTGCCGTCTGTGTTGTATGTGGCCGCGATCACGGTGCTGGGCATCTACGTCGCGTCGGCGATTTTCATCGCGCTGTTCATGATCGTGCTCGGCAAGTACTCGCCGCTGAAAAGCGTCGTTGTCGGCGTTGCGGTCAATGCGCTGTTCTTCATGATGTTCGAAGTCTGGTTCAAGGTGCCGCTGTTCAAGGGTGCCCTCGAGCCGCTTCGGTTCCTCGGCTACTGACAGGAGCCACGATCATGGAAGAACTCGGCTCACTGATGAACGGCTTTGCCGTGGTGTTGTCGCCGTTGAACATCGGCCTGATGTTCGTCGGCATCATTCTGGGGGTGTTGATCGGCGTGCTGCCGGGACTCGGTGGCGCCAACGGCGTGGCCATCCTGCTGCCGTTGACCTTCACGATGTCGCCGACCTCGGCGATCGTGATGTTGGCGTGCATCTATTGGGGCGCGCTGTTCGGCGGTGCCATCACCTCGATCCTGTTCAACATTCCGGGCGAACCGTGGTCGGTGGCCACCACCTTCGACGGCTATCCGATGGCGCAGAAGGGCCGCGCCGGCGAAGCGCTGACGGCGGCCTTCACCTCGTCATTCATCGGCGCCTTCGTCGCGGTGTTGATGATCACTTTCCTGGCGCCGCTGGTGGCCAAGTTCGCGCTCAAATTCGGCGCGCCGGAGTTCTTCTCGGTTTACCTGTTGACGTTTTGCAGCTTCGTTGGCATGGGCAAAGGCAATCCGTTCAAGATCCTGGTCTCGATGGCCCTCGGCTTCGCGCTGGCCTCGGTGGGCATGGACACGGTGACAGGCCAGCTGCGCCTGACATTTGGCCTGCCTGAGCTGATGCGCGGCTTCGACTTCCTGATCGCGGTGATCGGCCTGTTTGGCATCGGCGAAATCCTGTTGTCGATGGAAGAGGGCCTGGAGTTCCAGGGCAAGTCGGCCAAGATCAATGCCAAGGTGGTGTGGGAAACCTGGAAGAGCTTGCCGAAGTACTGGGCGACCTCGATCCGCAGCTCGCTGGTTGGCATCTGGATGGGCATCACGCCCGGCGGCGCGACGCCGGCTTCGTTCATGAGCTACGGCCTGGCCAAGAAGTTCTCGAAGAACGGCGCCAAGTTCGGCACCGGCGAGGTCGAAGGCATCATCGCGCCCGAGACTGCGGCCCATGCCGCCGGTACCAGCGCGCTGTTGCCGATGCTCGCGCTCGGCATTCCCGGCTCGCCGACGGCGGCAGTGCTGCTGGGCGGCTTGTTGATTTGGGGCCTGCAGCCCGGTCCGCTGCTGTTCGTCGAGCAGAAGGAGTTCGTCTGGGGCCTGATCGCCAGCATGTACCTCGGCAACCTGGTCGGTCTGATCGTCGTGCTGTCAACCGTGCCGCTGTTCGCGTCGATCCTGCGCATCCCGTTCTCGATCATCGCGCCGGTGATCATCGTCATCTGTGCCATCGGCGCCTACACCGTGCACAGCGCGATGCTCGACATCTGGTTCATGCTTGGCTTTGGCGTCATCGGCTACGTCTTCAAGAAGCTCGACTACCCGCTGGCGCCGCTGGTGCTGGCGCTTGTGCTCGGCGACAAGGCGGAAGACTCTTTCCGCCAGGCCATGCTGGTGTCGCAGGGCGAGGTGTCGATCATGTGGGCCAACCCGTTGGTTGGTAGCATCACCACGCTGGCGCTTTTGATGTTGTGCTGGCCGCTGATCTCCAAGGCCATCGGTCTGGTGCGTGCGCCCAAAGTCAACACCTTGCCCGCAGAACGGCCGATCGATTGATTGAAAGGACAAGAACATGCCAGTCGTCGCATTGACCCAGGGCATGGGCTCGTTGGCCCAGGACATCGCCGAGCAGCTGGCGCAGGAGTTGAGCCTGTCGACACTGCAGCACGAGGTGGCCGAGCGCGTGGCCAGCAAGATGCACGTGCCCAAGAGCTTGATCAGTCGCTTGCGCGCCGGCAAGTCCGGAACGATCGAGCGCCTGCGCGCCGACCGAGCCAGCATTGCCGTCTACACCGCTGACGAGGTGCTCGAGACCGCGGCGCGAGGCAACGTCGTGTTGCGCGGCTGGGGCGCCACCGCCTTGCTGCGCTCGGTGCCACATGTGCCGTGCATCCGCATCATGCGGCCGTTCGAGAAACGCGTGCAGTGGCTGATGGCCGAGCTTGACACCGACGATCGTGAGCTGGCCGAGAAGGAAATCCAGCGCAGCGACGAGTCCAATGCCTCGCGCATGAACGAGCAGTTCGGCGTCACCTGGGGCGACCCGGTGCTGTTCGACATGGTGCTCAACACCGACCGGCTCTCGGTGGGCAGTTGCGTGCAACAAATCAAGGCGCTGTTGGCGCGGCCGGAGTTTGCCGAGACGCCGTCTTCGCTCGCCTTGCTTCAAGGCATGGCGCTTGCGGCGCGCGTGCGTGCGGCGCTGCGCGGCAGCGAGCCGACCGAGGGCGTGGACGTGTTGATCGAAGCCAGCGGCGGCGCCCTCAAGCTGTCGGGCATCGTTGTCAGCGACGACGAGCGGGCGGCTACCGAACAGGTGGCGGCAGGTGTGCCAGGCGTGACGAGCGTGGAAAACGAGTTGCGCGTCATGAAAATGTCGCGTCTGTTCCCGTCTTCAAAAAACTGACGGGCTAGATCTTCCCCCGCTGCTTCAACCGCGACAGCGTCTCGGCCGAAAGGTTCAGATAAGCCGCGAGTTCCTTCTTCGGGATGCGCTCGGCGAGTTCGGCATGCTTGCGCATGAAGCGGTGCACGCGCCCCGGGGCGTCGAGCAGGTGCAACGTGATCGTGTGCGCCATGATCTCACTCATCAGACGCATCACGTGGTACTCGAATTCGGCCTTGAACTTCGGGTGCCGATCCATGAAGGCGACCCATTGCCCCATCGGCAGTTTGGCCACGCGCGCCTTGGTGACGCTGACAATGGCATAGGGCGTTGGCGTGTTCAGCCGCCATGCTGCGTAGCTGGTCTCGATGTCGCGTTCGTCAGCGAAGCGCAGGATCATCTCGTGGGCGTCAGCGTCTGAGACGACGCGCTTCAAGAGGCCATCGAGCACGAAATACTGCTCCATCTCGTGAACGCCCTGGTGCAACAGGTACTCACCCTTGGGGCAATCGATGATTTCCAGGCTGTCTTCCAGCTCGCGCCTCTCCTCGTCGGTCATGGCCTGAAGCACGACGTTCTGCTTCAACTGAACGCGAATGACGTTTCGTTCGGGATGCTGGGCCAGCGTGGTCATCGATGTAAGGGGCGGCGCCAAGGGCCAGTTGCCGAAAGTTGACCGCGGTCAACGGGGATGCGAAGGCTGCTTTTCTACCATAGCCGCAGACCCCAAGACTCTCTGGAGTGAGCCATGTCGGCAGTCCTTTCCTCTGTATCCGCGGCCGAGCAAGACAACGCTGCCACCACCGACGGATTCCATCTCGTCATCGACGCCCTGAAGCTCAATGGCATCACCAACATCTACGGCCTGCCCGGCATCCCGATCACCGACCTGACGCGCAAGGCGCAGGCCGCGGGCATGCGGGTGATCTCGTTTCGCCATGAGCAGAACGCCGGCAATGCGGCAGCGATCGCCGGCTTCATCACTGGCAAGCCCGGCGTCTGCCTGACCGTGTCGGCGCCCGGCTTCCTCAACGGCCTCACGGCGCTGGCCAATGCGCAGACCAACTGCTTCCCGATGATCCTCATCAGCGGCTCGTCGGAGCGCGAGATCGTCGATCTGCAGCAGGGCGACTACGAAGAGATGGACCAACTGGCGATCGCGCGGCCGCTGTGCAAGGCG
>JANOEG010000700.1:0-3351 GCA_031413095.1 Burkholderiales bacterium
TGCGCGTCGCCGGCTGCGGCGTTCTGGTCGGCTGCACGGGCGTCCAGGCGCATCAGCACCTGGCCTGCCGTCACGCGGTCGCCGGCCTTGACCTTGAGTTCCACCACCGCGCCGCTGACCTGCGCCGCGATCACCGTCTGCCGCAGAGCCTCGACGACACCGTCGTATGCCGTCTGAGCGCCTTGCGGCGCCGGCCCCGCCGTCACGGTGGCCAGGTCGCCGGCCAGCGCCACACCGCGGGCAAGCAACGCTGCGGCCAGCAGCGGCCAAGCCCATGACGACAACTTCTTCATCCGCGACACCTCGTTGTTGGCGCGCCGCCGCCGGGATGGACAGGCTGCGTGATTGCGTTTATTATTTGCGCAATCACGCAATTATGCAAGTAGCTATTCAGGCATGAAAGTGAAACCGACGGCGGCATCAGGCATCATGGGCAACCGCTCACAGCAGCCTTGCCCGCGCATGGAAAAACTCTCGCCCGAAGCCCTCGCCCAGGTGGCTGCCTATTTTCAGGCGCTGTCGGAGCCGGCGCGCTTGCGCTTGCTCAACCTGCTGCGCGGCAGCGAGCGCAGCGTCGGCGAATTGGCCGAGGCCACCGGCTACAGCGCCGCCAACGTGTCGCGGCACCTCGCCCTCCTGGCTCAGCACGGCCTGCTGGCGCGCGAGGTCCGCGGCACCAGCGTCTTCTACGCCATTGCCGACCCGGCGGTCTACGAGCTGTGCAACCTCGTCTGCGACAACCTGGCGCGGCGCTTCGAGCGCACCGCGCCGCAGCGGGCGGCATTCGCGCCGAAGGCGCGGCGGCGGGCAAGCCCGAAAGGCTGAGCGCCGGCGGCAGTGCCGCGACTCACTTCGCGTCCACCTCCCCCATCACGCGGGCCAGCGTCTTGACCACGTCGGCGGCCTCTGCGGGCGCCAAGCCGCCATGCGCACGCAAGGTCGCCTCGACCGCACGGCCGCTCTTCTTGCCCGTCAACACGCCGTCGCGCCAGGACAGCGATTCACGCGCAAAGGCTGCCGCCGTGCCATGACAACCGGCGCAATGCTGGTTGAACAGCGGAGCGGTCGTGGCCTGCGCGGTCAGCATCGCCGTCACCGGGGCCAGCAGGTCGGCCGTCAGGTAGTGGTTCTTGAGGAACAGTTGCAGTGCGGGCGCGCGCGCGTGGTGCTTGCCGACGAGCAGGCCGCCCTCCACGCGCAACGTGCGGCGGGTGAAGTCACCGGCATGGCCGTGGCAACTGTGGCAGCGGTCATCCCAGTAGGCGTGCAAGTCCACAGGCGCGGGCGCGCCCGCCACCAGCGGCGCGAAGGCGCACAAAAGGCCAAATATCGATGCGGGTTTCAACATGGTCCTGCCTGTTGCTCACCAGAAGGGTTTCAGGCGCTTGCGATCGAGTTCGCGCACCGTCTGCGCGGCCAGCGACGTCAGCGACTTCGCCGCCTGCGACGTCGCGATATCGATGCCCAACCCCGCGTCGGCCGGCCACTCGGCATCCAGGCGCAGGTAGCGCGCACCGAGCCGGTCTTCCATCATCGCCTGCACATGCTGCTGCTGGACCGCGATCAGCGTCAGGATCAGCCGGCCGTCGGAGAGCCAGCCGACCGCGCCGCTGGGTTTGGCGCGCGGTGAAAAAATCTCTCTGCCTTCCTCGACGAAGAAGCGCACCAGATGCGACAGCGGCAACTCGAAGGCCACGGCCGCGGACGTGATGGCGCCCACCGAAGTGCCGGCGATCAGATCGAAGCGTCGGCCGATCGGCTCGCTGGCCTGCTCTTCGAGCGCGGCCAGCACGGCAGCCGAGTACAGCCCCAGGTAGCCACCGCCGGACATCGCGAGGATGCGAATGCCGTCGCGCGCAGGGGCCTCGCCCAAATTCAGGGCTCCTCCAGATGCGGTGGCGACTGGCCTTCGGCCGGCTCGCCCGTTTCGGCATCGATCCAGTCGCCGATGCCGATCTCGCGCTCGGCCTCCTGCACCGTCTCGCCCTCGCCCGGCGCTTCTTCGTTGTAGCGGTCGCGGTCGGCGAGCGCGGCGTCGCGGCTCTCGAACGGGCCGAACTCGGCGTCGCCGTAGGGGCCGAGCCAGTAGTAGCCGTCAGGGTGTTCGGCGATGGCGTCGGTGTCGGCGGCTGGCGGCGACTCGGCAATCACTTTTGCCGCGCCTTTTCGGCGCAGCGGCGCGGGACGGCGCGGCGGGGTGGTCATCGGCACACTGTCTCGCGCACGCTGCTCGAACACGTTGCGCTGGCGCAAGCCTCAGCGAGGCCCGTGCCGCAGGTAGATCAGCCAGTACACCAGCGCCACCAGCACGCTGCCACCGACGATGTTGCCGGCGATCACCGGCAACAGGTTGCGCGCCATGTCGGCCACACCCAGCGGCGCATCGAGCAGCATGGCCAGCGGGAAGAAGTACATGTTGGCGATCGAGTGCTCGAAGCCCGCCGCCACGAACGCGGTGACCGGAAAGACGATGGCCACCGCCTTGTCGGTTACGCTGCGGCCGGCCATCGCCATCCACACCGCCATGCAGACCAGCACGTTGCACAGCAGGCCGCGAAAAAACGCCTCGGCCCACGGCAACTCGGCCTTGGCCATCGCGATGCGCACCGCCATGCGCCCGACCTCGCCTTGATTCAACATCGTGTGCGCCGACAGCCAGACCAGGCATGCCAGCCCCGCCGCGCCGACGAAGTTGGCCGTGCAGACGATCGCCCAGTTGCGCAACAGCGCGCCCGTGCTGACATGCCCGCTGGCCCAGGCCATCGCGATCAGGTTGTTGCCGGTGAAAAGTTCGGCGCCGGCCACCGTGATCAGGATCAGGCCGAGCGAAAAGGCCAGGCCGCCGAGCAGCCGCGAGGCCGCAAAGCCGAGCGACGCATCGCTGGCCACGAGCGTGAACATCAGGCCGCCGAGACCGATGAACGCGCCCGCCAACACACCGAGCAATGCCTGCGTCAACCACGGCAGCTGCGCCTTGGCCACGCCCACGTCACGCACCCGCGCCGCGATCTCTTGCGGTGCGTAGGCGTCGGAACCGAAAACGAGCGGCATCGGACCATGATTGTCTGCGCGTCGGCGCTGCCGGCTGCGAAAACGCAAAGGCGCTTGCGGCGGTGGCAGATCGCTCGCGCGTTTGCGTGAGGTCAATGCGCGCCCGGTGCACGGCCCGGACACTTCAGGCATGAACCGCCTCGAATCCATCGACCCGCCAGCGCTGCGCCAGCGTCTGACCGAACGCGCCAACGCCTTGCGACAGGAGTTGCGCCACGACCGCAGCAAGCTGGCTGCCGACGTGGGTGACGTTCACCTCGTGCTCGATCGCAAGGATCAGGCCGATCTGGCGATCCAGGC
>JANOEG010000701.1:0-10925 GCA_031413095.1 Burkholderiales bacterium
CGCGCGCGCTACAGCAACGCCAGCGAAGCGTTGCCGGCGTTGAAGAGCCGGCAGATCGAGCTCGGTTTGAAGCACGCGAGCGAGACCATCGACGCACGCATCGCACTGTTCGACATCCGCCGCCCGGCCACCGGCGACTTCCATACCGACGACGGCGCGCCCGCGCTCGACGATTGCAGCGACGAAGACCCCTGCACGCGCCGCGCAGACGGCAACGCCCGCCACCGCGGCATCGAAGCCGAAGCCGAGTGGCGCGCCGGAGACGTCTCTCTGCGCGGTAGCGCGATGCTGCTGCGTGCGCGCCGCAGTGGCTCCAACAACGCGGCGATCAACGGCCAGCAACCTACCAACGTGCCGACACGCAGCCTCAAGCTGCAAGCCGCCTACAACGTCGCGGCTGTACCGGGCCTGGCCCTCATCGGCTTCGTCACCCACGAGGGCCAGCGCATGGTGCTGCCCGACAACTCGATCGCCACGCCCGGCTGGACGCGCATCGACCTCGGCGCCCGCTTCACACAGCGTGTGGGCGAACAGACGCTCGTCTGGCGCCTGGGGCTGGACAACGCCACAGACCGCCGCGCGTGGCAAGAAGCCCCTTACCAGTTCGGCCACGCCTACCTCTACCCGCTCGCGCCACGCACCGCGCATGCGTCGCTGGCCGTGCGCTTCTGACTCGCCGCTATAATCTGGCGCTCTTTTCCTCGATAGCTCAGTTGGTAGAGCGCCGGACTGTTAATCCGTAGGTCCCTGGTTCGAGCCCAGGTCGAGGAGCCACCATTCCGAGAGTCCCGCAGTGCGTGAGTGCTGCGGGCTTTTTGCTTCTTGGATCCACCAAAGGCGACACATGACCAACGACACGAATGCGGCAGCAGCCGAGCGCGCGGCTCACCGAGCCAATGGGGATGCAGCCAAGGCCGTCAACCTCAATGCACTTGCGGAGTTGGGCTCCAGCGCCGACAGCAGTCAGCAAGCCGCCCACATCCGCGGCATCGTTGCAATGACGATCGCGCACCTCGCAGCTGACGCTACAGCGGCAACGCGAGACAGCGCTGCGCAATGGCAGCAATGGGCACTGGACTTGAGTGACGCCCTGCTGCACAACTGTGCGGCCACGGCACCCAAGGCTTAGGGCCCTGGCTCCAGTCCGGGTCAAGAAGCCCTTCCCCCTAGGCGCCCTCCGCAGCCCGCGCACCCAGCGCGATGCAAGACGCTCTGGAAGTGCGGCAATGCCGCCTTCTGGGCTGCGCCGCTCCCTCTGTGCGCGTAGGCACCCGCCTACGCCAGCGCTGCACCAACACCTAGCCCTGCGTGAGCGCCGCTCCGATACGCGCCGCGATGGCGCGCGCGGATAGTGGATTGTCCAACCACTTATCGAGGTGACTCCATGCGGTCGCGCCACTTTGCAGTCGTTTGTTCTTTGTCAGCACTGGCAGCGTTCAGCGCCTGCTCGTCGAACTCACCGCGCAACGACGCCGTGTTCGATCCGGGAGGCCGCTCCAGCAACGCTGTGACCTACGGCAGCGTCAGCAGCATTGATTTGGTGTCGGTGTCGTCGCGCACGTCTGGCGGCGGCGCCATCCTCGGCGCGGTCATCGGCGGCGTGCTCGGCAGCCAGGTCGGCAGCGGCAGCGGGCGCGATGCGGCCACCGTGGTCGGCGCCATCGGCGGCGCAGTGGCCGGCAATCAGATCGAGCGCCGCCGCAAGAACGACGACGAGGTCTACCGCGTCAGCGTGCGGCTGGACAACGGCCGCACAACGCAGTTCGACTACCAGCGCATCGACGATTTGCGTGTCGGTGACCGGGTCAAGGTCCAAGACGGGCAATTGCACCGCGCCTAGCCTCCCGGAGGGAACACACCATGGCCGTCACGATGAACACCCCGCCCACGCGCGCTGCTGCGCCCGTGCACATCCGCGCCACGCTGGATGACCTTGCGAAGCTGCTGCTGCGCGTCACGCTTGGCGGGCTGATGCTGCTGCACGGGATTGCCAAAATTCAGAACGGCATCGATCCGATCATCGATGCCGTGGCCAACGCCGGGCTGCCACCTGTGCTGGCTTATGGTGTTTTTCTGGGTGAAGTGTTGGCCCCGCTGCTGCTGATCGCGGGCGTGTGGACTCGACTGGCGGCAGGGGTCATCGCGATCAACATGGTCGTCGCCATCGCACTGATGCACGCCACCGACTTCGGCACACTGACTCGCAGCGGAGGCTGGGCCCTCGAGCTTCAGGCGTTCTACCTGGTCGTGGCACTGGGTATTGCGCTGCTGGGCGCCGGCCGTTTTGGGCTCGGCCATGCCGATAGCCGCTTGAACTGAGGCCCTGCCGTGGCTGCATTTTTCAGTGCCCCCTCAACACGCCATGCAGATTTGATAGTGAATGGTCTCCGCTTCTCGGCTGTGCCACCCGAGCCCGTCCAAGTGCAACCGTTGACATCGCCTCGGGGCAACCTGCCCTTCACCGAAGCGCCCTCCAGCTTGCCCCTTGCAGAGGCAAGGATGCGGCTGCGCGCCGTGCGCACCGGCGGCGAGGTGGTCGATTTCACCTGGGACTTCGCCAGCGATTCAGCTGCGGCGCTGCTGCGCTGCCGCCCTGTTGTCTTGAACGGCCGGACGCTGCGCGCATGGCAAGACGCTGGCCCGCGCGGCCAGCCGCCGCTGCTCGATCGATATCGCCGCATCCTCGATCAACGCCGCACACAGTCGTTTGACCATGTGCATGAAGTGGATGGCCGGCAGGACGTTGTGATTCACCGGGTCGTCTGCGAGGGCGACGGCGTCGCGGTGACGCTGATCAACCTGAGCGCCAACCGACGCGCTCAAGCCTTGCGGCTGCGCGTCGAAGACTCGCCTGTCTCCCAACGGTCGGACAGACGATAAAGCAGCCGCGCTGTGTCGACTCGCCCATCGCGAGTCTGCACCAAGCTTGCCGAGCGTCGCTGGCCGTCTTGAAGACGCCTACCAAGGTGGCGTTCATGAAGGTGCTCGAGAGCCATCAGAAAGATCGGCAGGCCCTAGCCTCTTTGCTGTTGGTACAGATTCTGCGGGTGCTGGCCTTCAGCAAAGAAGGACCAGCGCTCAGCCAGCAGACCGAAGTACTGCACGACGAACAGCAGTGCGCCTGCACCAGCCGTCACCTCAGCGCCCAGGACGACGAGCGCAGCCACTGGCGCAACCACGCCGAATAACACCGCACACAGCCGCATGCCGATCACATGCCATGAGGCGTGGCCATGAAAGAACTCGCGCGTGCCGAAGCTGCCGGCCATCATGCCTTGCGAGGTCTGCACGATGCGCGGATGGCGAACGCCGAGCGCTGTCTGGATCGTGGTCTTCGGCGGCAGCGTCAGGTTGCGCCACAGCGTGAGGCCCCGCGAAATGCCGCCGGCCAGCGTGGTGATCAGCGCGGCCATCGCCAGCGGCGCAGCCAGCGGCGGCGCGAGTGCGGCGGCGAGCGCCGTGCACAGCATCAGGCCCGAGGCAACGCCGAGCAGCATGTAGTTCCACGGCGTCAGCGGCGTGGCCCACTCGCGGATCGCCTTCACCGCCGCGTAGATCATGCCGGTGCACAGGTAGAGCAGCAGCGCGAGTGCGGCCGCGGCCAGGCCCCAGGCGAGCGTGGCGCCGCCGAACCAGTGCAGGGCCGACCACAGCGCCACGCAGGCCAGGAAGGCCGGCAGCACGATGATCTCGCGCGACAGCCATGACGTCCGCCACATCGCCGCCGAGCGCCACGCGCGCAACGGGTGGCCGAGGTGGAAGGTGGCGGCGACGAGGCCGATGCCGCCGAACAGCAGCACGATGGCCGCGCCTGTGATGTAGAGGCTGTTGTCAGGCACCGCAATCAAACCCACCGCTGCGCCGAGTTCGATGCCGACGAGCGCCAGCAACAGCCCCTGCGCCGCGCCAGCGAGCGTGGTGAAGAAAATCATTGACCAGGGAGGGTGCATGTCAGTGGCGCCCGGCCATCCGAAGGTGCTGACGCTCCCCTCGGGGGATGCAAACGAAGTGAGCCGGTGGCTGGTTCATCTAGTGTTCCCAATCGCCCGACAGCGGAACACCACCGGCGGCCGGCTCACGCCCTTCGACACGAAGCGGGTTCTGCTCGCGCACGATCTGCGCCGGGTCGGTTTTGGCTTCGGTCTTGCGGCGCGGCAGGTAATGGTTCGCCGGCTGTGTGCCGAGCTCGGGCATCAGCGTGTAGCCGCCGCGCTCGGCGATGGCGCGCGAGACTTCGCTGTCGGGGTCGTGCACATCGCCGAACAAGCGCGCATTGGTCGGGCAAGCCATCACGCAGGCCGGCTTGCGCTCGGCTTCGGGCAACGCCTTGTCGGTGATGCGGTCGACGCACAGCGTGCACTTGGTCATCACCTGGCGCTTCTCGTCGAGTTCACGCACGCCGTACGGGCAGGCCCAGGCGCAGTACTTGCAGCCGATGCACTTGTCGTAATCCACCAGCACAATGCCGTCTTCTTCGCGCTTGTAGCTCGCCCCCGTCGGGCACACCGGCACGCACGGCGGGTCTTCGCAGTGGTGGCAACTTTTCGGGAAGTGAACCGTTTGCGTCTGCGGAAACTCGCCGACTTCGAAACTCAGCACGCGGTTGAAAAAGGTGCCCGTCGGGTCCGCGCCGTAGGCGTTCTCATCGACCAGCGGGCCGGCGCTGCCCGATGTGTTCCATTGTTTGCAGCTCGTCACGCAGGCATGGCAGCCGACGCAGACGTTGAGGTCGATGACCAACGCAAGTTGCTTGGTGGTCATGTGTGCCCCTCGTCCGATGGGTACATCGGCCGGTCCCCCGAGGGAACGCGGTCCGGCTTGGGAGCGGCCCAGCGCTCGGACCGCATCACTCTTCCTTCCCCGCAAACCAAGCCCGCCAGAACGGTGTTCGCTCCGCCATGCCGGGCAGCGGCGGCACGCTGTTGAACTGCGGCGAGGTTTGCTGCGGCTCGTCGTCGTCGGCACGGCGGATGCGCACGCGCACGTCGTACCAACCGGCCTGCCCCGTGATCGGATCGGAGTTGGAGATGCGCTCGCCGTTGGCCGCCTTCAGCTCCTCACTGATCAGGTGATTGAGCAGGAAGCCCTTCTCCGATTCATTGGCGTCGGTCGACAGCGCCCAGGCGCCCTTGGCCTTGCCGATCGCGTTCCACGTCCACACGGTGCCCGGCTCGACCGCTTCGCTGTGGCGGCCAATGCAGCGCACCTTGCCCCATTGCGATTCGACCCAGATCCAGTCGCCATCCTGGATGTTCTGCGCGAGAGCGGTCTTCGGGTTGACGAAGAGTTCGTTGTGCGCGTGGATCTGGCGCAGCCACGCATTCTGCGAATCCCAAGAGTGGTACATCGCCATCGGCCGCTGCGTCACGGCCGCCAGCGGATAGGCCTGCGTGTCGGTGGCCTGCACTTCGAGCGGCGCGTACCAGAACGGCAGCGGGTCGAAGTAGGTGGCGACGCGCTCGCGCAAGCGTTGCGGCGGCTGGCGGCCGACGCCTTTGCCTTGCGCCGCCAAACGAAAGCGCTGCATGAATTCGGAGTAGAGATGGATCGTGATCGGATCGACGTCGCGCCGCAGACCGACCTCACGCGCCCACTCCAGATAGCCGCGATTCCAGTTGCGCATGTAGCGGTGCTCGGCCGGCATTCGGTAGTGGTGCACGCAGTTGTTGGCCGCGTACTGTTCCCACTGCCGCGGGTTCGGCTCGCCGCGCAACGGGGTGTCGCCGTTCTTGCCGCGCCAGCCAGTGAGAAAGCCAATGCCCGAACCCGGCGCGGTTTCGTAGCGGACGATGAAGTCGGGGTAATCCTTGTACTTGCGCTCGCCTTCGGCCGTGGTGAACGCGGGCAGCTTCAAGCGCGACGCGAGTTCGACCAGCACCTCCTGGAACGGCTTGCATTGACCGAGCGGCGGCACCACCGGCACGCGCACCGAATCGCACGGGCCGTCGAACTCGCTGATCGGCCGGTCGAGCATCGACATCGCGTCGTGTCGCTCCAGGTACGTGGTGTCGGGAAGGATCAGATCGGCAAACGCCGTCATCTCCGACTGGAAGGCATCGGCGACGACGATGAACGGGATCTTGTACTGGCCCTTGTGCGGCCCCGACGGCAGCTTGTCGACCAGCATCTTGCGGACCTCGGACGTGTTCATCGTCGAGTTCCACGCCATGTTGGCCATGAACAGCAGCAGCGTGTCGATCGGGTACGGGTCACCGCGCCAGGCGTTGGTGATGACGTTGTGCATCAGCCCGTGCGCGGAGAACGGGTACTCCCACGAGAAGGCCTTGTCGATGCGCACCGGCTCGCCCTTGTCGTCGATGCACAGATCGGCCGGCGTTTCGATCCAGCCGAGCGGCGGCGCATCGAGCGGCGTGTTCGGTTTGATCGAGCCCGGCCCCTTCGGCGGCCGCGCATTCGGCGGCACCGCGCGCGGGTACGGCGCCTTGTGGCGAAAGCCGCCAGGGCGGTCGATCGTGCCGAGCAGGCTCATCAGGATCGCCAGCGCGCGAATCGATTGAAAGCCGTTACTGTGCGCCGCCAGACCGCGCATCGCATGAAACGCCACCGGGTTGCCCTTGACGCTCTTGTGCTCCTTACCCCACCAGTCGGTCCACGCGATCGGCAGCTCGATGGTCTGGTCGCGCGCCGTCACACCCATCTCGTGCGCCAGGCGGCGGATCGTCGCCGCAGGAATGCCGGTGATCTTTTCCGCCCACTCGGGCGTACAGCTGCGAACACGCTCTTCGAGCAGCTGGAATGCGGGCTTGACCGGTGCGCCATTGGGCATGTTGTAGCTGCCAAACAGCGACGGGTCGCAGCCGTCCGCGTGGTCGGGCACCGCCTTCGCGGCGTGCCGGTCCCACCACCAGAAATTGTGGTGGCGCAGCGGGTTGACGACGTCACCCGCGTCGTTGCGCATCATCATGCCGAAGTCGTCGCTCGATTCATCCTGGTTCACCAGCTGGCCGCCGTTGGTGTAGCGGGCGACGAACTCGCGGTCGTACAGTCCCAGCGCGATCAGCTCGCGAATGATCGCCATGAACAGCGCGCCGTCGGTGCCGGGCTTGATCGGGATCCACTCGTCGGCGATCGCCGCGTAGCCGCTGCGGATCGGGTTGATGGCGATGAAGCGGCCGCCGTTGCGCTTGAACTTCGACAGCGACGCCTTCATCGGGTTGCTGTGATGGTCCTCGGCGGTGCCAATCATCACGAACAGTTTCGCGCGGTCGAGATCCGGGCCGCCGAACTCCCAGAAGCTGCCGCCGATGGTATAGATCATCCCCGCGGCCATGTTCACCGAGCAGAAGCCGCCATGCGCGGCGTAGTTCGGCGTGCCGAACTGGCGCGCGAACAAACCGGTCAGCGCCTGCATCTGATCGCGGCCGGTGAACAGCGCAAACTTCTTCGGGTCGGCGGCGCGGATCTTCCCAAGACGCTCGCTGAGCAGCTTGAACGTGTCCTCCCACGAGATCGGCACGAACTCGCCGCTGCCGCGCTCGCTGCCGGGCTTGCGGATCAGCGGCTGCGTCAGCCGCGCCGGCGAGTACTGCTTCATGATTCCCGCCGAGCCCTTGGCGCAGAGGATGCCCTTGTTCAACGGGTGCTCAGGGTTGCCTTCGATGTAGCGGACTTTGCCTTCACGCAGATGCACGCGGATGCCGCAGCGGCAAGCGCACATGTAGCAGGTGGTGGTCTTGACCTCGGTCTTCGCGCCGGGCAGCGGCGGCGCCGCAGGGTCGTGAATCGGAAAGCTCATTGATCAGGGTGTCCATCGAGGGAGAACAGACCGATGGTACGCGGCCCCTTCTTCGTGCCCGCCCGGCAAAATAGCGGCAATCACTGCCTGGAGCCGCGTGCATGTCAGAACCCTATGTCGTCACCCTGTCCTGCCCCGATCGCGTGGGCATCGTCCATGCCGTCACCGGCTTGCTCGTCGAACACAGCGCCAACATCACCGAGGCCGCGCAGTTCAACGATGCCAGCACAGGCTTGTTCTTCATGCGCGTGCGCTTCGACGTGCAGGCGCCCGCATCCGAGACGCTGCGCGACGCCTTCAGTGCGCTGGCAAGCCGGTACGTCATGCGCTGGGATCTGCACAACGCCAACGACCGCATGCCGACGGTGATCATGGTCAGCAAGCTCGGCCATTGCCTCAACGACCTGCTGTTTCGCTACCGCTCGCAACTGCTGCCGCTGGACATCCGCGCCATCGTCTCGAACCACCGCGACTTCTACCAACTCGCAGCCTCGTATGACATTCCGTTCCACCACATCCCGGTCACGGCGGCCACCAAGGAGCGGGCCGAAGACCGACTGCGCGAAGTGCTGGCGCACGAAAACGTGGAACTCGTCGTGCTGGCGCGATACATGCAGGTGCTGTCGGAGCGGCTGTGCAACGACCTTTCGGGCCGCGCGATCAACATCCACCACTCGTTTCTGCCTAGCTTCAAGGGCGCTCGGCCGTACCAGCAGGCCTTCGATCGCGGCGTCAAGCTGATCGGCGCCACGGCGCACTACGTGACCGGCGATCTCGACGAAGGCCCGATCATCGAGCAGGACATCGCTCGGGTCGATCATGCGATGAGCCCGGCGCAACTGACCGCGATCGGTCGCGACAGCGAATGCGCGGTGCTGGCTCGCGCCGTGGTCTGGCACGCCGAGCGGCGCGTGCTGCAGAACGGACACAAGACGGTGGTCTTTCGGTAGCGCCGCCGGTTGGCGTCGCATGAGCGTGGCAACGCCAAGCGACACTCGGACGGGTTGCCGCGGCCAGGCAAAGCGCCATCAAGGCGCTTCCATCCCCTTGTCTTTCAACACCTCACGAGCGCTGTCGGCGCGCAGCGCCGACAACAGCGCGCGTGCAGCAACCGGATCGGCGGCTGACGCACTCACGGCTCCCGAGTACGCGGTGTAGTTCTGAATTTCAGTGGGAATCGGGCCCACCAGCTGCGCACCGGGCACCGCCAGGATCTCGCTGACCTGGTGCAGCGCAAGGTCGGCCTCTCCGTTGACGAGGCGCTCTGCCACCAAGCCCCCGGGAACCAAAACCGCCTTGGCCCTGATCTGCGCAGCCAAGCCCCAACGCTCGAACAGTTGCGACAGATAGATGCCGCTCGAACCACCGGCTGCGGGGTCGATGTAGGCGACGGCCCGAGCGGCCAGCAAGGCACGCTGAAACGAGGCAACCGTAGCGATGTCGGGCATCGGAGCACCGCGCTTCACCGCCACGCCGATCGCAACCCGGGCCAGCGGCACCGGCGAATCGGCAGCCACTCGCGCCGCCTTGACCAGCCGCTCGAGCCCCGCCGGCGGCATGACCACAACATCGAAAGCCTCGCCTTGTCCGATGCGGCGCTCCAAGCCACCGGCCGTGTCGTTGGTGACCAACAGCTTGTGTCCCGTCTGCTTCTCGAACGCAGGCGCGAGCGCCAGCACGATCGGCTTGTAGGCGCCGGCTGTGAGCACCCTGATCTCCGCAGCCGCAGCGTGCATCGAAGAGGTTGCCACCATGATCGCGGCCAGTACAGAAAACAAAGTTCGCATCGACATGCTCCCGAGGTGCTTTGACGAGAGCCCGATTGTGCCGGGGTCAATTGAAAAGCTTGTGCCAAGCTGCGCCGACTCTCGGTTCTGCAAAATCCGGTAGAGCGGGTTACCCCAAAAATTACCCGCAAACCGGCCGCGCACGAGTTCCACCCGCCGCGAAGGCCGTAGCCCGACTCAACCCTGCGTGGGAAGCGCCGCCTCGGCCAGAAAGGCGTTGCCCCGCGCCAATCGGCGCACCTCGCAACGTGAGTTCGCCCGCGCCGATGCGGCGCTGGTACTCGGGAACCTGCTCCAGCGGTTGGCCGACCAGGTTCATCACGAAACCACCGACGACGATCGCGGCGATCGACGAGGATGTCGGTGATCTTGAATCCGGCCAACGCCAGCAGCCCGGCCCTCGCCATACCGCGCCAGAAAAACCATCGAAGCTGTGCGGGAACTTCAATGCCGGCGCATCGAACGCTTGCGCCGACAGCCGGGTGTCACAGCATTGTCATGGGGCGCAGGCAAGGTTGCTGGCTGTTCGACGACTCGCCCCACGCAATCCCATGGCCAAAGACTTTTCGACGATGGAGGACAGCAACCGCTCGTCCAACCCCAGTATTCATGAAGTGAGCAGTCCATCGCGGCGTACCGTGCTGCGCGGCGGCGTCGGCGCCGCCGTGACCGGCTTGCTGGCGCCCTTGTCGGGGCTGGCGGGTTGCGCTGCTGCGGGCGGTATGTCGAGCGGCTCGCTGCTCGGCTTCCAGAGCGTGCCGATCGCCACCGCCGACAAGATCACCGTCCCCGAGGGCTACAGCTCGCACGTCATCGCGCCCTGGGGTGATCCGGCCGGGCTGTCGGGTGAAAACGCGGCCTTCAAGTGGGACGCGAGCAACACGGCCGCCGAGCAGGAGTCGCAGCTCGGCATGCACCACGACGGCATTCATTTCTTCTCGCAGAACGGCTCCGCCTCGGGCCTGCTGGTGATGAACCACGAGTACACCGACGACGGCCTGCTGCACGCCGACGGCATGAAGACCTGGACGCGCGACAAGGTGCGCAAGTCGCAAGCCGCGCATGGCGTTTCTGTGATCGAAGTCGAGCAGAAAGAAGGCCGATGGTCTGTCGTGCGGCCTTCGCCGTGGGCACGACGCATCACCGCCAACACGCCGATGGCGCTCGGCGGCCCCGCGGCCGGCCACGCCTTGATGCGCACCGCGGCCGATGCCGGCGGGCAGCGCGTGCTCGGCACGATCAACAACTGCGGCAGCGGCATCACGCCCTGGGGCACATACCTGACCTGCGAAGAAAACTTCATCTTCTATTTCAATGGCGGCGACACGCTCTCACCACATGAGCAGCGCTGGGGTTTGCGCAAAGGTGGTGCCGGCGGCTAC